>JALQUL010000121.1 GCA_023260735.1 Limnohabitans sp.
TGTGTCATTTTAGGCGGATGTTGCCTCACTTCTTCGTCTTTCTTGCCATTTTTGCCAATAAAATAATGCCATCTCAAAAGTATTTTTTTGTGCATTTACCGTATCTGCAATAGAATGACTATAGCCACCTGCCATACAAAATGCCAATGGCAAACGCCTTTCATAAGCCCACTCGAAAACTATTTTGTCTCTCGTTTGCAAACCCTCAGGACTCAAAGAAAGTTTGCCCAATCGATCAGTTTTTAATGGGTCTGCTCCAGCTACATAAATCACAAAATCAGCTTTAAAATTGTGCTCTAGCTCTACTAAGGCTTGTTTCAGTGCTAAACAATAGGGCTTGTCATCACATCCATCCGCTAAGGCAACATCTTGACTACTTTGTTGCTTTTGAAAGGGAAAATTAGTCGCTCCGTGTATAGATAAAGTCCATACTGAGTCATCATTTTTAAAAATTGCAGCTGTTCCATCTCCTTGATGCACGTCTAAATCAATAATTGCCACCTTAAAAGCAGGGCTATGTATCGACTTGTTTTGCCTCGCCCATAATATTTGAATCATTCGGCTAGCCACAGCCACATCATTAAAAACACAAAAACCACTGCCTTTATTTGAATATGCATGATGCGTACCACCTGCCAAATTACCGGCAATACCTTCATTTAAAGCAGTTTGACATGCCGCAACAGTGGCTCCTACTGATCTTCTAGAGCGCTCAACCATGGCTTCTGACCAAGGAAAGCCAATTTCTTTTTGTTGTTGTGCACTCAATTGCCCTTTAACCACCGCTTCTATATAGTCGACGGTATGGACCAAAGCGAGCTGACCATCGCTCGCCTCTGGCGCTTGCGTTAATTCAATTAAAGGAAAAAAAAGCGCAATTTGATCTCTAAGAAGCTTATATTTTTGCATTGGAAAACGGTGACCAAGAGGTAAGGGCAAAACAAATTGGTCACAAAAGTAAGCTTTCATTCATGAAATCCATTCTTTAAGTATATTTTTGAGATTTTTTGATGTTTTTTTGATGAATTTCAATAAAAATGTTGCAGCGCAACAAAAATATCTTGAAATCCCAAAAAACTGGCCTATAATTCAACTCATGCTGCACTGCAACATAAACAAGGCAAACGGTCTTGTCGGGTTGGAGAGCGCTAGAACTTTTCGGTTCCTTAACTTTACTTGATTGGAAATTACCATGATGACTCCTGAACAAATCGTAGCCGCACAAAAAGCAAACCTCGAATCTTTATTCGGTTTAACGACCAAAGCTTTCGAAGGCGTTGAAAAATTAGTAGAACTCAATGTTAACGCTGCTAAAGCTGCTTTAACAGAAACTAACGAAAATGCACAAGCTGCATTTGGCGTTAAAGATGCACAACAATTATTAGCTTTACAAGCTAGCTTGTTACAGCCATTGGCCGACAAAGCTGCTTCTTACAGCCGTCATTTATATGACATCGCTTCAAGCACCAGTGCAGAATTCGCTAAAGCAGCTGAAGCTAAAACAGCTGAAGGCCAAAAACAATTTATGGATTTGGTTGACACAGCAACAAAAAATGCACCAGCCGGTTCTGAAGCTGCTGTTGCAGTATTGAAAAACGCTGTTACAGCTGCTAACGGTGCTTTTGAATCAGTTCAAAAAGCGGTTAAACAAGCTACTGAAGCTGCTGAAGCCAATATGACTTCTGTTGCTGCTTCTGCTGTTAAAGCAACACAAACTGCTACTTCTGCTGCTACAGCTGCAGTTACTAAGAAGCGTTAATTTTTATCATATAACTAAGTTTCTCGAGCAAGCTTAGTTGTATATAAAAAAGCCCAAACCTTTATTGGTTTGGGCTTTTTTAATGGGTTTTAAGGTAATAACTTAAGCGCCCAAATGCAGTTAACTAAAACCTCCAATTACCAATCGTAAGACCGCAAATTGTGCTACTTATTATTGGGTTTAGATTGACCTAAAAAGGTGGTGGCTAAAATAGCAATTAAAATAAAAACTGCACCGTAAAATGTGTTTTTAGTAGGTTCTTCTCCTACTAGCAACCAAACCCATAATGGATTCAAAAAGGTATCCATCATTGAAATCAATACCATTTGTACAGCGGTCACATATTTAGCACCTTTTAAATAAAACACGCCAGGAATAGCGAGTTGGAAAGCCCCCATTGCCAATAAAATGCAATACTCTTGCCAGGTGGGTTGCATAATCCCATGCATTAAAAATACGCTTAAAAAAACAGTAAAACCACCATAAACATAAGCAGGCTCCATGGGAATATCACGGTATTTGCGAAGTGCCGCACTTTGAATCGCAAAGGCTAATGCAACCCCTAAAGCAATAATAGAACCTAATAAACCTGTACTTGATTGGCTCGATTCACCTTTTGCAATAAATATCACGCCTGCTATTGCCAATAAAATAGCAATATAAAAAATAGAAGATGTTTTTTCGCCTAACCACCATCTACCAATAACCGCGGCAAATAAGGCCGAAGTAGCACCTAAACTTGCAACCGCCGCTACATTAGCCAATTGAATAGCCATAATGTACATTGAAGTACCTAAAACAAAAAAGAATGCAAACCAGATCATGGCAATTTTGTCAGGGGTTCGCATAATGGTAATGGCATTTTTACGATAATGTAAAAAAATCCAAATCATCAATACTAACGCCATATTAATTCCTCTAAAGGCATTAATAGTCCAAGAGTCTAGGCGTGGTAGTGCTCTTACAAACATACCGCTTAAACTCCAACCCAAGGTTGCCACTGCCACCATTAAACTGCCTTTAACAGAATCTCGCATAAAACCTCATTGATATTGATTCATATTTTGTTATTTCTGTTTTGATTCTATGCAAATTTCAGAAAATGCAAGCCTCAAGGGCGACATTTCAAGTTCTAATTAATTTGCAATATTTTTTTGCTTACACAATGATGCGCTAGTAAAACTCCTCACTGTATTCTTAGCAAGAACTGTAATGGGCTATTTCAAAGCAAAAAAGAGTTGACATCCAGGGGTTATTCAAAAAAAAACCAGTGCAAATACAAGCACTGGTTTAAATGTTCCATCAAGCTTTATGCCACCCTTCAAAACAGCATAAAACCCAATTCTTAAGCTATTTATTGACTCATTAATTAGCTGAACTTACACCACGGCGGCCACTGCTACGGCGAGTAGTCGCTCCTGCTGCAGCTCCTGCCTCACGACTTTGCTCACCAGCCCACTGTGCTTTTGCACCGGTTGACACTTCACCCAACTGACTAATAATTTGCTCTAGCTCTGGACTAGCGCCTTTGGTATGCAGCACCAATGCGTCATGCATAGCTTTTAAGTGTAGCGGTGAAGTACCACAGCAACCGCCAATAATGCGTGCACCTGCATCAAGAGCCATACGAGCATAAACGGCCATTAATTCTGGTGTACCGTTATAGCAAATTTTTCCGTCAATATATTGTGGAATCCCGCAATTGCCTTTGGCGATTAACACCACATCTGGGCCAGCCGCTTCCGCTAAATTATGAATACAAGCCACTACCTCAGAAGCCCCCACTCCACAGTTGGTTCCGCATGCAGCCAAACGTGGTGTGAGTGATCTTTCTAGTTCTGCAAAATCGCTAGGTGAAACACCCATCATAGTGCGACCGTTGGTATCAAAACTGACCGTACAAACCACAGGTAAACCCACAGTAGCAACGCCCTCAACCGCAGCTCTGACCTCGTCAGGTGAAGACATGGTTTCAATCCACATCACATCTGCACCACCTTTTGCTAAAGCTCGGGCCTGTTCTGCAAAAGCTTCTTTGGCCTGTTCAAAAGTTAATGGGCCAATCGGCTCCATGATTTCGCCGGTGGGGCCAATACTACCGGCAACCACTACAGTACGACCGCTGTTATCAGCCACTTTACGTGCAATTTGTGCTGCCAAAACATTGAGCTCTTCGACTCTATCTTGTGCATTATGCAGTTTTAAACGGTAACGTGTACCACCAAAACTATTGGTTAAAATGATATCAGCACCTGCGTCTACAAAAGACTGATGTAAGTTATTAATTTTTTCCGGCTGTTCACTATTCCACAACTCAGGGGCGTCGCCAGAAACTAAACCTACTTCGAATAAATTACTGCCTGTTGCACCATCGGCTAATAACCATGGTTTAGTGGCTAATAAATGGGTAAAACGATTGGTAGAAGAAACTTGTGTTGCACTCATGATTCAAACTTTCTAGGGGTTGAAACCAAATAGGAAATGAGTGCCTTGCCATGCATCTTTAGGATGAAAGGCTCACCTCACATTCGCCTAAGTGGGTGAGCGCAGTTGAAAATAATCTCGAGCCTTGTTGAACCTATAAATACTAGCCAACTGCAGCGCTCCTCGAGTAACTAGTATTATAACGAATTCAATTCAAAGCCTAATTACCTTGCAAAATTTTCTCAACTTCATCAATTTAGTAATTGGTGAAGAAAGTCAAGCCACTTGTCCTCATGCATTGATCAAAGGGTAATTCTCTATTTAAGACAACCTTAATCTGTATTAAGAAACTCTTAAGATAGCAATCTTAAGATACATACATCGCTTCAAGATGCTGTTTAAAACCCGCTCTTATTCCAGCGAAATTTATTTTGTGTTATTTGTAAATTGTTAATTCTTAAGGAAAAAAATGA
>JALQUL010000207.1 GCA_023260735.1 Limnohabitans sp.
GCGATTAAAGGCACACCAGTACCTTTTAACGCAGTAGCGACATTATCAACAGCAGTTATTTGAGGTACGCCAACACCTGCCACAATTCGAGTCGTACAAATACTGCCAGGGCCAATACCGACTTTAACTGCATCTGCACCCGCCTCTACCAAGGCTAATGCGGCGGCACCGGTGGCAATATTGCCACCAATCACATCAATATGAGGGTAGTTTTGCTTGACCCAGCGCACTCGCTCGATCACCCCTTTGCTATGTCCGTGGGCTGTATCTACCACAATGGCATCAACACCCGCTTTAACTAAAGCTTCCACTCGCTCTTCAGTGCCATCACCTACACCGACAGCGGCTGCAACACGAAGTTGACCTTGTGAATCACGTGCAGCATTTGGGAAACTAGTTTGTTTGGTAATGTCTTTAACAGTGATGAGACCCTTCAAAACAAAATCATTGTTCACCACTAACAAACGTTCGAGTTTGTATTTATTAAGTAAAGATTTAGCTTCAACCAGTGTCGTACCTTCAGGCACTGTCACTAACTTTTCTTTGGGAGTCATGATTTGACTCACGGGTAAATCGTAGCGGGTCTCAAAGCGTAAATCACGACCAGTGACAATACCGACAACCTTACCTTGGTCGATAACTGGGAAACCAGAAATGCCTAATTGCTCGGACATCTCTAAAACTTGTCTAACCGTGGTGCTTGGTGAAATGACGACTGGATCACGTAAAACACCAGACTCGTAACGCTTCACTTTCGCCACTTCTTTGGCTTGTTGCTGCGCAGTTAAGTTTTTGTGAATAACACCAATACCACCCTCTTGGGCAATAGCAATAGCCAAACGTGCTTCTGTGACTGTATCCATTGCGGCCGACACTAAAGGCAAATTAAGGGCAATATTACGGGTAAATTGGGTGGCGAGAGAAGCGTCCTTGGGAAGGACTTGAGAAAATGCTGGTACCAACAGAACGTCGTCGAAGGTCAGCGCGTTACCTAAAAGGCGCATGTATAAGCTCCAAAAGACATATTTTACCCGTCATTAACGGTATTTTTTCAAATTTTTTAATCTGTTTCAGTAAAAACTTAATATTTTTTATACGCTTCACGCTAAACTTACGCCATGAAAACACTTTACTCTCGTTTATTTTTAAGTCTTGTTCTTGTGAGTGGTACTTGTTCGGCCCAGTGGCTATGGATTGATGCCAACGGTACTAAAGTTTATAGCGATCAAGCGCCACCTAGTGGCATTCCAGATAAAAACGTCTTAAAAAGACCTAATGCTCAGTCCTACACCTCACAAGAAACAAGTACAACATCGGCTACTACCGATAAAAAAGAAGGTGGGGTGGCAAAAAATGCAGCCAGTAGCGCAAGTTCAACTCAAGAAGCCAAGGCGCTTGAAGCTCAAAAGGCATTGTTAGAAAAACAAAAAGCAGCTAAAGCCGAACGTTGTAAATTTGCCAAACAAGAGCTTGCTGGTTTAAGGTCAGGTTCCCGGATTGCCGTTTTTAATGATAAAGGTGAACGCGAGTTTATGGATGATAAAAAACGAGCAGAAGAGGTTAAAAATAGACAAAAAATAGTCGATTCTGATTGTTAATTATGTGGTTTTAGGTTGTCGGAGTTTGAGTTAGGTGCTGATTTTTTCTTGCCTGCCAAAGAAAATAAGCCAGCCCCTCGCTTACCTTGTTTTTCAAATCTCTCTCGCCTTGCCACCTTAGGGTCGACTCTTAATTCTCTACATAACTCAATTCTATCGTTGCTTGTTAAAGTGTGGCCGAGCGATATTTTTTGCCCCCAACAAGAGGCTTTTAATTGATCAATTACAAACCCATGAAATGCTAAAAAGGTCTTTAGTTCAGCGCTTTGCAATAAATGATTCAATGAACTTGCACTATTGATTTGAAACAATCGCCTATGAATAGTTCTTGCCCCTGTGCTTAACAAAACTTCCACTTCTATCAAAGAGCTCATTCAAAAACACCTTAAAAATAATACAAACTCAATATTGCGACCAAAAAATCATAAAAACTACTCAATACAACTAGTCATAAATTGAATTAGCTCGGTTGTAGAAAGCATC
>JALQUL010000275.1 GCA_023260735.1 Limnohabitans sp.
GCATTGGGTTGTAGGCTAATGCCTGCGTATCCAGTAATGGCACACAACCATTTTTGTAATTGCTGATCTAATAAGGCATAACCTTTGCGTTGAGAAGCTGGCGCAAACGGATGAATATGAGCAAACTCTGGCCAAGTCATAGGAATCATTTCTGAAGTGGCATTGAGTTTCATAGTGCAACTGCCTAGTGCAATCATACAACGATCAAGAGCTAAATCCTTATCGGACAAAGAGCGAATGTAGCGCAGCATTGCGGTTTCGCTGTGATGAGAGTGAAAGACTTTTTGTTGTAAATAGGAAGTCGTGCGAATAAGCGTGCTGGGTAAAGCGAGTTGTAATTGCTCTGCTGCCACAACAGGGCAACCTGTATGAGGGTTAAGTTGAGGAATGGCTTTTCCTAGTCCTTGGGCAAATAAAGCTAATAAATTACCTACGTCATGGCCTGTCGTAGTTTCATCAAATGAAATACAAATGCTAGAGTCATTTAAGATTCGAAAATTATATTCCTGATGTAATCCCATACTCATAATGTCATGGGTTTTGGTCTGGCTTGGAATACACACTGTATCAAAACCGTACTGATTTTCACAAGTAATACCCATGCTTTGCAGTCCTATTCGAAATAGACTACTGAAACTAGCAATTCTTTTGGCGATTTTTCGTAAACCCTGTGGGCCATGGTAAACCGCATACATAGAGGCGACTACAGCTGGCAAAACTTGCGCTGTACAAATATTAGAGGTGGCTTTTTCGCGTCTAATATGTTGTTCGCGGGTTTGTAATGCGAGTCGGTAGGCTAAATTGCCTTGTGCATCTTTGCTAGCTCCCACTAAGCGACCTGGCATAGAGCGTTTGAGCGACTCGCTACAGGCTAAAAATGCAGCATGCGGGCCTCCGTTGCACATAGGCATACCAAAGCGTTGTGTAGTTCCAACGGCAATATCGGCTCCTAATTCACCAGGGGGTTTTAAAATACATAAAGCTAATAAGTCAGTTGCCATAATTACAGAACCAACACAACCCGTTATTTTTTTTGATTGAATTTTGTACTGCGCTATCCATTCCTCATAATCTTTTACTTCGCCGTTTAAGCTTGGATATTGCAAAATAACAGCAAAACTTTCATTGTTGAGTGCTTCATCACCAGTGCAAATTTTTATTTCTATGCCTAGTGGTTGGGCTCTAGTTTGAAGCACGGCCAAGGTTTGCGGATACACATCATCTGCCACATAAATAACATTTGATTTCGAGCTGCTGGAGCGTTTGGCAAGTGTCATGGCTTCTGCAGCCGCAGTTGCTTCATCTAACAAAGAAGCCCCCGCCATGGGCAGCGCAGTTAATTCGGTAATGAGAGTCTGAAAATTAATTAAAGCTTCAAGTCGGCCTTGACTAATTTCAGCTTGATAAGGCGTATAGGCAGTGTACCAAGCTGGATTTTCTAGTATGTTTCTGAGAATTACCCCTGGGGTATGGCAGTTATAGTAACCTTGGCCAATAAAACTTTTAAAAATCTTATTATGAGAGGCAATTGTTTTTAATTCTTCTAATGCTCTGGAGCAGGACAAGGC
>JALQUL010000435.1 GCA_023260735.1 Limnohabitans sp.
ATGCCATACGCATCATCATTGGCAAACTCACCATGTGGTTAATTCTTGCAACTACTTTAATTAGCGCGGGTAATGCCATTATTCGTAAACTTTTTAACGTCAGTTCCAACTCTTATTTAGAAATCCAATGGTATTTATTTGCTGCGGTATTTTTATTAGGGGCAGGTTATGGTTTTTTGCGTAACTCACACGTACGCATTGACTTTATCTCTTCTAAATTATCAGACAAAGCCCGCAATTGGGTGGATGTAGTGGGCATACTTATTGTGTTACTACCCTTTTGTATTCTTATGATTAAATTAAGTCTGCCCTTTTTTACTAATGCGTTGGTAAGCGGTGAAATGTCAGAAAATGCAGGTGGTCTCATTCGCTGGCCCGCATATGCGCTCATTCCATTAGGGTTTATTTTATTGGCCGTACAAGGCATTTCTGAGCTTATTAAAAGAGTTGCTTTTTTAACTGGCAATGGACCCGACCCGCTTCATTCTGAAGATACTAAATCAGATGATCAAAAGCGTCTTGAAGAATTAGAAGCCGAAACAGCAAAATTATTAAAAGGTAATCAATAAAATGGAAGCATCTTTTTTAGCACAAAATTTTGTGCCACTTATGTTTGTAGGGCTCTTTGTAGTCCTACTTACTGGCTACCCAGTCGCGTTTGGTTTAGCCGCTGTGGGTTTGGGTTTTGCTTATATTGGTATTGCTGCCGATATTTTTCCTGAGGCGATGCTACAAGCCTTACCAGCTAGGGTATTTGGCATTATGCGTAACGATACACTGCTGGCCATTCCGTTCTTTACCTTTATGGGTATTATTCTAGAACGTTCTGGCATGGCAGAAGATTTACTCGAAACAGTAGGTCAAGTGTTTGGCCCAGTGCGTGGTGGTGTAGCAATTGCGGTAATTTTGGTTGGCGCTTTATTGGCAGCGACCACTGGTGTTGTGGCTGCAGCCGTTATTTCTATGGGCTTAATTTCTTTACCTGTTATGTTACGTTATGGTTATAGCAGAACGATTGCTACTGGCACTATTACTGCCTCTGGTACACTGGCACAAGCTATTCCGCCTTCCTTGGTATTAATTGTTTTAGCTGACCAATTAGGTCGCTCTGTTGGAGATATGTATTCCGGTGCTTTAGTTCCAGGATTATTATTAGTTGGCTTGTATATCGGCTTTGTGGTGCTAGTTGCCATTTTTAAACCTAAAATGGCTCCCGCCTTACCACCAGAAGCTATTTTGTATAAAGAAGCTAACGGTGCTTCAGGACATAAATCTTTAGGTTTGTTGGCCTCACTTAGCACTGTAGTGGGATATGCTTGGTCCCAATACCATCATACCGCTATGGTGGCTTTATTAGACCGTTCTTTACCAAGCCCCACCGATGAAATTATCATTTTATCTCTCACAGTTGCATCATTGTTTGCCTTATTTCTTTCTATTGCCAATCGTGTTTTAAAGCTTGGTTTACTTTCTCAATTAGCCGAACAAGTCACCTTTGTTTTAATGCCACCG
>JALQUL010000436.1 GCA_023260735.1 Limnohabitans sp.
AAATGGCAATTAAATTAGCGCTTTGTTTCATCACCTAGGCTCATTGCAGACGTGCTCCTTGACTACGCGTTGTGTTGATGCTGGAAACTTTGCCAGTTTGGATGCGAGTCGTCGAGGACGAGCAACGAGCTCGCCACCACAGTTCGGACAGGAGCTAGCCAGGATGCCATCTGCACATGTGGTACAAAAGGTGCACTCGAAAGAGCAAATGCGAGCTTCCGTGGACTCTGGTGGAAGGTTTTTGTCGCAGCATTCACAGCTTGGGCGAAGTTGAAGCATCATAGTCCTCTGTGTTTTGTTGATTAGGTATGTTAGTTAACAAATGTGGCTTTCACTCGTTTTGACACGAGCATATACGGGATCCATATGTGGGTTAGCGATGTGCTTGTTTGGTACGGTGGAGTGTAGTCTTTACCAACGTCAATCCTTTTAGCTTATCGCTCGCTAAAAAATGGTCACTACCCGAGTATTAGATGTGAGTAAATAAAACCTCACCGAGGTAATGCATGGGTTAGCTATTGAACCCCCATCATTACCCACGAAATACCAATAAAAGACTTCCAACAATGATTTGAAACTATGCCCTCTCACCCCTCTGTAATAGTGGGGGTTAGATGGGTCTTAATACTAGATTGACTGCTTAATTATCAGGGCACAATCCATCAATAAACTGTGCCATTTTTATATCTAGGTGTGACAAGTTTTGGCAATCGTGGGTGGTGAGTTTAATGTCCACTTTGTTATACACATTGAACCATTCTGGGTGGTGGTCGAGTTTTTCAGCCTTCAGCGCCACCTGCGTCATAAAAGCAAATGCCTGATTAAAATTTTTAAAGACTAATTTTCTAGAGATGGCATCTTCATTTTCACTTAAAGTCCAAAGTGGCAGTTGTGCAAGGGCTTGTGTGAGTTCTGTTCTGGGTAATGCGGGTGTCATTTTTTGGCTTTAAATGATGGAAGGTGATGGGCTATTTTAGGCAGCGAGTTGATCGCCATAATGGATTACAGTATCAGAGTCAAGGGTAGTAGCTGCTGCAATAGTCGTTAGGCCTGCTAACTGTTCGTAGTAGGGGCTAAAGTCGGGGGCAGTGGCGTTCATTAACTCTTGAAAACTATGAATCACAAAATAGCTTTTTTGAAATGAGTCAATTTGGTAATGGGTTCGCATGATGCGTAATAAATCAAACTCAATTCGGTTAGGGCTGCTGCTTTCTAGGCTAAACAAACTTTCGGTTTGGCTTGATACGATACCAGCTCCGTAAATCCTTAATCCATTAGGGGTTTTAATTAAGCCAAACTCTACCGTGTACCAATACAACCTGGCCAACATAGGGAGTGCACCTTGTGAGTTGGCTTTTAACCCGCCTTGTCCATAGGCCTGTAAATAATCGGCAAATGATTGATTAGCCAACAAGGGCACATGACCAAATAAATCATGAAAAACATCGGGCTCTTGTAAATAATCCAACTGATGGGCTTCACGAATCCACCAGGTCACTGGGAAGCGACGGTTGGCTAAATGTTCAAAAAAAGTGGCATCAGGAATTAAGCCGTGCACCGCTACTATTTGCCAACCTGTTAAGACTTTGAGTTGACGATTAAGTTCGTCAAACCGAGGGACTTGATACTCATTAATTTGCAGCGTTGTTAAACCCTGCATAAATTCATCACAAGCCCTGCCGGGCAATAATGCAGATTGCCGCTGGTAAAGTGTTTTCCAAACCTCATGGTCCTGTTCGGTATATCGATCATAAGGTTGTGGCAGTGTGTAATCAGCAGCTAATTCAAGTCCTAAGTTTTTACGAGCAGTAATGTCAGGTACAGTAAAACTGTGATCAGCAGAGGGTGGGAGGTCGGACATACAGTCACCTATAAAGGATAGATTGCTAGGCTCAAAAGATGAAATCGATAAAAGATTTTTGCAATTGAATTAATTGGGTAGTGTTAAGGATAGGATAGTTGAGGCGCAGAAACCCTGCATAATTTTAATTATCTGGCCCACTTTTAGCTGTGAAATTGTTATTTTTCGATATTGAGCCAAAAAAAAACCGTTATTTTCCTGAGTCATCAAGAAAATAACGGAAACCTGCTTTGGAGACTTTACAAGAAAATAACCCTTTATGTATAAGCGGGGTTCTTGTGTTGCCCGCTTATATCTAATTACGAATTAGAAATCGTAACGTAAACGTAGGCGCAATGCAGTAACTGCATCACCACTGTCTGGTTTAGAGTAGCTGAATGCTGGAGTGATGCTGGCGCCTTTTACATTCATTAATGGGAATGTGTAAGAGCCATAAACAGTAGTTGTGTTGTCAGTAGAAGCTGCGCCATCATTGATGATCACACCAATTTTTCCAGCACCAAATACACCGTACATACCGATAGATTTGCTTTCTTCCATTTTAGCGAAAGCTAAACCAATTTTAGCGCTATCGGACAAGCTGTAAGCACCAGTAACACCAACACCGGTGTTAGATCCATCTTGACCTTTTACTTTTACTGTTTCAAGACCAGCAGCGAAACTCACATTACCAGTAGAGTAGCTCACTGTAGGGCGGAAACCAGTTGATTTACCTTCAGTTGAAGAAGTAATAGCACCTAATTCAAGTTTTAAACCTTGTGTAGGATAAATGCTTAAAGCTGCGTGTGCAGATTTGCTATCAACACGGCCACGTAAAGCGTTAGCACGGTAACCTACAAAACCTGTTTGTTCTAAAACGGTGTCTTGTAATGGGAATAAATCAGTCGCTTCAAAACGGCCTAATTTAACGTCAAATGCTTTAGTACCAGCAGCAATCCATGCGTCATCAACTGCTGTGTCGCCGTCTGTTTTAATTAAAACAGTACCTTTACCTTCAACAAAGGCATCACCGCTAGTGCCACGAGCGCCAGCGTTTAATTCAACACGGCCACCGTTTGATAAAGAAGAGCCAGATACTTTAGTGATGTCAAATTCGGCATTGGCGCCAAATTGAACTTGAGCTTGTGCAGCTGCTGCTGAAACGAATAAGGCGGCAACCGCAATGGCTTTTAATTGAAATTTCATGTGGACTCCTAGTAGATCGGAAACGTTTTTGAAAATCTGCAAAATATTAGACCTGAAATGAATACAAAACAAGTTCTGAAGCAGTGATTTGGATTAAACCAGATAAAAAAGTATATAAAAATCAATAAAAACCCTCGTTATTTATTGGTAACTTGTGGCTGTGTTACGTGACTATTACTATTTTTTGGCGTAATCAAAATAAATAGTAATAACCCTATTAATTTTCAAAATCGGTTTTGTAAAGTTACCAAATAAAAGCTTTTGTTGCTCTTTTTTTTGGTAAAATTTTTCCAAAATGAACATTAAATTATTATTTTTGGGAGTTAAACTTTTTGTAACTATTGTGTAAAGGGATAAAAAAACTTTGAAATGAAAGCTAAAAAACAAACCAAATGAATCGTATCAACGGCTTGAAAGTGATTTTTTTCGCCCCATCTGTTGTAAAAATATCATCATCCTTGGTACCAAGTTCGTTTCAATACTATTCAATAGAAAGACATTATGAGCACTTCAGAAAACTCGACCGCAGCTAGTAATTCTGTTATTACCCAACTCCAATGGCGTTATGCCACCAAAAAAATGGAGGCTAGCAAGGTCGTCCCACAAGAGAAAATTGATTTAATTATTGAGGCGGCTCGCTTAGCTCCTACTTCAAGTGGCCTACAACCTTTTGAAGTGATTGCAGTTTACAACCCAGAAGTACGTGAAAAAATCAAGGCGATTGCTTGGAATCAAGCTCAGGTAACTGATAGCACTGTAGTTTTAGTATTTGCTGCATGGGATAACTACACCGCCGATCGCATTAACCATATGTTTGATTTAACTAATAAAGAGCGTGGTTTTACTAATGAAGGTTGGGAAGCGTATAGACAACAGCTGTTAAATACTTATCCGCAACGCCCTGCACAGGTTAATTTTGAACATGCTGCTCGCCAAGCCTATATTGGTTTAGGGGCTGCACTCATAGCCGCTGCCAGTGAGCAAGTCGATAGCACTCCAATGGAGGGTTTTGATCCTAAAGCTTTAGATGAAATTTTGGGTTTATCAGCCAAAGGCTTACGCAGTGTGGCCATCATGCCGGTAGGTTACCGAGACACTGCTGGCGATTGGTTGGTTAATTTGAAAAAAATTCGTCGTCCTAGCGAAGATTTTGTAAGCGAAGTGCGTTAATAACTAGCTACCTACCAAACAAGCTAAAAAAAGCTTAGATAATTTTATCTAAGCTTTTTTTATGGATCTGTGTAATCGACTCTTAATTGGAG
>JALQUL010000451.1 GCA_023260735.1 Limnohabitans sp.
GAGCTACAGCTGTTTGTGCTTCCATTAAAACTACAGCGGCGGCTGCATCATTAATACCAGAGGCATTGCCTGCAGTAACAGTGCCGTTTTCTTTAATAAAAACAGGTTTGAGTTTGCTCATGTCTTCGATTTTGCAATCGGGGCGGAAATGCTCATCCGTGTTATAGGCTACTTCGCCTTTACGAGATTTGAGCATGACTGGAACAATTTGACTTGCAAAACGGCCTTCTTTGGTTGCACGTTCTGCACGGATATGGCTCTCTAGTGCTAATGCATCTTGAGTATCGCGAGTAATTCCCCATTTGGCAGCAATGTTTTCAGCGGTAACGCCCATGTGAATGTTGTTGAAAGGGTCGTGTAGGGCACCAACCATCATGTCAACCATTTTGGTGTCTCCCATACGAGCGCCCCAGCGACTGGTTAGCGAGGCATAAGGTGCACGGCTCATGTTTTCGGCCCCGCCACCAATGGCAACATCAGCATCGCCTAATAGAATGGATTGGCTGGCATTAATAATCGCTTGCAAACCAGAGCCACATAAACGGTTAACGTTGTAGGCAGGCGTTTCTTGAGCGCATCCACCGTTAATAGCTGCCACTCGAGATAAATACATATCTTTAGGTTCTGTGTTCACCACATGGCCAAATACTACGTGACCCACATCTTTGCCCTCTACATTGGCGCGACTTAAGGCCTCACGAACTACTAAAGACGCTAATTCTGTGGGCGGTGTATCTTTTAAACTACCACCATAAGTTCCAATTGCGGTGCGTACACCACTTACCACCACTACTTCACGACTCATATTAGTTCTCCTTTAGATTTTAAAAATAATGACAACAGCTGTTAACTGCAATAAGTAAACCCCGATAGTGTCACTTACTTCCTAGTCTGCGCTGTTTGAGCTACGTCAGCCTTACAAATGCACTAGGTGGTAATGCAAGTATTAGATGGGATTTGTTGCGGCATTTACTTGATGTACAACAAAGTCTATGTGAAGTGATTTGCATAAACTGAATATTTATTAGCTAGCTTTAAAGGATTCCCTATGAAAAATCTTCTTCAACATGACTTAGCTCACGAGTTTCCTAACCAAGTTGAAAAAATGCATGAGTTGAAACTCAACAATGCACATTTTGCAAAATTATTTACGCAATACGACGAACTTAACCATCAGATATTAGCCTTAGAAGGTAAGGGTAGTCCGGTTGCTGATGAGTCTATGGAAGACTTGAAAAAGCAACGTGTGGTGCTAAAAGATGAAATTTATAAAATGTTAACCGCATAAATTGCTAATTTACCCTAACTAGGGGTGATAATTCCACGATATTAGTCTTTAAGGGTTTGTATCGTGGATTTTTTATTATTAGCAAAAGCAGCCATTCAAGGTGTGGTAGAGGGCGTTACTGAGTTTCTACCCATTTCTTCTACTGGTCATCTTATTTTGTCTGGTCAATTAATTGGCTTCACCGATGAAAAGGCCAAGGTGTTTGATATTGCAATTCAAACGGGAGCCATTTTTGCCGTCATTTTAGTGTTTTGGGACAAATTGTTTAATACCGTTCAAACACTGGGCAGTTCGAGGTATTCGCGTCGTTTAGCACTTAATGTGTTTTTAGCTTTTGTACCTGCCGTGGTATTAGGTTTGTTATTTGGCAAAGCAATTAAAGCGCATTTGTTTACTGCCAACATTGTTGCTAGTGCTTTTATTCTGGGCGGTTTTATTATTTTGTGGGCAGAAAAATTACAGGCAAAAAACGAACACAGTAATCAAGCTCCTGCCATTGCTGACCTTAATTCTATTACTCCATTGTTAGCTATTAAATTAGGTCTAGTGCAATGTTTAGCCATGATTCCCGGCACTAGTAGAAGTGGTGCGACAATTATTGGCGGTATGTTTTTAGGCTTAAAACGTACCTTAGCCACCGAATTTTCTTTCTTTTTAGCGATTCCCACTTTAATTGGTGCTGGTGCATATAGCCTTTATAAAGAGCGTGCCTTGTTGTCTATGGCCGATATTCCATTGTTTAGCGTAGGGCTTATTACAGCTTTTTTAAGTGCATGGATTTGTATTAGATGGTTACTTCGTTATGTTGCTAACAACAGTTTTAAAGGATTTGCTTATTACCGAATTGGTTTTGGCATATTAATTTTAGTGACTAGCTACATGGGATGGATTAGTTGGGCTGAATAACTGGTGTGAGTCAACTGCCTTAAAATGCAAGCCATAAAAAACCGCTGATTTTGGTTAGCGGTTTTTTTATTGTATCAATGATAAAAAAATTTATTGGTATTCAATTAAATTCAGCAAACTCGCTTCAATAGCCGCCGCAGTAGCATGTGGTTTTTCCATTGGAAATAAATGACTTCCGTCAATCATGGAAATCCTACCAGGCAGACCTGCTTGATGGCCATCGTGAATAATTTTTTCTGTTAAAGCCATACCTACTCTACGCATTTCCTCTGACCTAGTACCACCAATAAAAGCAACCTTGCAACGCAAAGGATGACGTTTCAAAAGTCGGTCTAAATTATCGGGAAGGGTGTTGTAAATATGTGTTTCGATGTCTCTATCAAAAGCTAGTACCTGTTTACCATTGTGTTCTATAAGACCAAAATCAATATAGTCTTGTAGCACCTGTGGATGCCATTTAGCAAAGGCTTTTTTCGTTTTAAAGTAGTCAAGTGCAGCCTCTTTATTAGCCCATTGGTAGCGCCTTTTTTTGCTAACTGCACCAGGTGAAACCGAGCCTACCAACTGGCTTCTTTTAATCACGTTAAGGGTATTGGCTTTCCATCCGCCTAATATGGGTGAGTCAATTAATACAACGCCTTTGGCAATCTCAGGATGCTTAGCCGCAGCCATTATGCTTAAAAAGCCACCTAAAGAATGCCCGACTAAAAATGCTGGTTCGTTAGATTGACCAATGTTTTGTTTAGCAAACTCTGCTAAATGCTCAACTAGTTTGGGCCAATTATTAGAGACTGGATAAGCACTATTGTGACCAAATTGTTCTATGGCACTTACTTTAAAACCTCGGTTTTCAAGTTGCTTAAATAAATATCTATAGGTAGACGCACCAAAACTATTGGCATGCGAAAAAATAATATGGGGCATAAAAAGTAGTGTTGAAGCAGAATTGGAGAATAAGAATTTATTTACTGTATTGCCTAAGAATTTGGGCAATTTCAACAGTGTAACTGGCATACCATTTTTCTTGCCCCATAGCCTGAGCAATTAAATGATCAGAATGTTTTTTCCATGCTTGAATGTGCTCTAGGCTTGGCCAATAAGACAGGGCTACTTCAAAATCACCCTCGTTTAAAGATATAAATTCAGAACAGCCAAACTTGTCAAAGGCAAGCTTGCGCAAACGGGCTGCCATTTCACTGTACTGGGTATCTAGTTGGGCAACTTTGGCTTTAAAAATAACGACGTAAGTGGTGGTTGAGCTGCACATGAGTAAAGCCATTGGGATGGTGATGGGGGAACTAAAAAATGAGTTAGCTAACTATAGTTTAAAGGATTTAATAGTATATTTTGAAAATTGGGGGATGTTGGGGTGGGTAGATTTGTAGTGTGGAGTAAGCTTAAAAGTAGAGCGAATAGCAAGAGAGGCAAGCTTATCGATGATGCAAATACGCTATATTTTTAAATAATTAAAAAAATACGTTGTAAATTTAATTTTTTTTATTTTTATAGTATATTAAATACGTTAATTATTTAATATTTTAAAAATGAATAAAAACTATCGTAATGTTTGGAGTACTACTAAAAAAACATGGATTGCGGTATCTGAATTAACTCAATCAAAAGGCAAAAAAATCAAGTTGTAGTTTCTAAAAATAGCTTTTTTGGAAAGGCAACTTTTAGTATTTTAGTTGGCGTATCGACTTGTGTAGCAATGCCAAGTTGGGCTGTAGATTGTTATCACAATTTTGATGAGTTAAAACCTTTTGTGTTGACAAGTAGTACAGACGTATTGACCTGTGCGCAAGGTGAGTTTTCTAATTGAAATGGACAGGGTGGTAACGATTATCTAGATTTAAATAATCAATTAGGTGATATTTCTATTAATGGAGATATTCTATTTGAAAATGGAGAAGATAATTTAATAATTAAAAAAGATAATACTTATTTTCAATTTAATATTTCAGAAATTAATTCAATATACCAATACTAAAGTAAACGGTAATTGGCCCTGAGCTGTGACAGATAAAAGTAGTCTTAAAACTAACACTCTTGAGTATGCGCAAACTCAGCAGGTATTTCAGTTTGGCAAAGACTTGTTGAGCCAAACTGCTCAAGTAGGAGGCCAAAAGTATATAAATTTAGCGGGTGCGACTTTTGCAATTGGTCATCAAACAGCAGACTATACAGATAAGCAAAGAGGTTTTACACAATCAGGATAAGCGCTTTTATTGCATAGATTCTAGAAGTCGCTTTAAAACGTTTAAACTGAAAATAGGTGGTGAGTAAAACGAATATAAATAAGGGTTTGGAATAATTATTCCATCTTTCCTTTCAAAGAGTCACTAAGGGTTATGAGCAAATAACCCTTTTTAACTCCCACTTCGCAAATAGAAGGGGAGTGGCCAATACCACCCCCCTTCATCGGCGGAAGTTTTAAATCAATCGCTCACTTGAGTGGGTAATTTTTTTCAGTACTTTACGTTTACTGTTTTCTACTTTAATCGGCACTTGGGTTTGGCCACCATTCCACATTGGGTCTTCGATAGAGTCAAAAATCTCATGTAGTTTTTGGCCCCAGCTGTTGTGTAGCATTTGAAAGTAAGGGTTATCGTGGTCAATACATACAATCTTATCGGATTGCAATCGATCCACTTCGTACACTACTAAGTCCAGTGGCAAGCCAACTGACAAATTAGACTTTAAGGTCGAGTCCATAGAAACTAAGGCACATTTAGCTGCTTCGTTTAGTGGCATTTGTGCGTTAATGACTCGGTCTAAAACGGGTTTGCCGTATTTAGATTCGCCCACTTGAAAAAATGGTGTTTCTTCTGTGGCTTCGATAAAGTTGCCAGCAGAATACACCTGAAATAAACGCATGCCTTCGCCTTTTATTTGACCACCAAGCAGCATAGAAACATTAAAGTCAACGCCTGCCTTTTTAAGAGCTGGGCCATCGCGTTCGTGAACCCTGCGAATGGCAGAACCTAATACTCGGGCTGCATCAAACATACTGGTGGCATTCCAAATGGTAACGGCGGGTTCGTCGGGGTTGGTGGCTGGAATATGTTCGAGTTGCAATAGTTCTCTAACCGATTGTGAAATACTTAGGTTACCTGCAGTTAATAACACCATAAACCGATCATCGGTTTTTTCGTAAACAATGGTTTTGCGAAAGGTGCTAATTTGATCGAGTCCGGCATTGGTTCTGGAGTCAGATAAAAAAACCAAACCTGCTTTTAATTTAATGGCTACACAATAAGTCATGACGTTTTATGAAGTTTTTTAAGTTGATAAAGTGCCTCCAGTGCTTCACGGGGTGTGAGCGCATCGGGGTCAATTTGAGATAGGGCAAGTTCTAATTCTGTGGGTAGAAGTGGGATTGATTGGGGTGGGTCAAAATCCTCTGTAGTAGGCAATAAGTTCTGATTATTTGCTTCATCTATGCCAATAAATAAATCAACTTGGCTTTGATGGGCGGAAGCCTTTTCTTCAAGGGCTTTGAGATTTTGTCTAGCTTGATTTAATACGCTGTTTGGCATGCCGGCAAGTTTAGCTACTTCTACACCGTAGCTTCGGCTGGCAGGCCCCGCTTGTAATTCATGTAAAAAAACAATATTACTTCCTGTTTGTACGGCACTCACGTGCATATTAATAGCACGTGAATGTTTAGCGGGGATTTGTGTGAGTTCAAAATAATGGGTTGCAAACAAAGTAAATGCTTGTGTTTTATCATGTAGATAACTGGCAATACTAGAGGCAATGGCTAGACCATCAAAGGTAGAGGTACCGCGGCCTATTTCATCCATTAACACCAAACTATGAGCGGTAGCACTATGCAAAATTTGCGCTGCCTCTACCATTTCTAGCATAAAGGTAGATTGGGCATTGGCAAGGTCATCGGCCGCACCAATACGAGTGTGGATAGCATCAATTGGTCCTAAGCGACAAAACTTGGCGGGTACATAAGACCCGATAGAGGCTAATAACACAATTAATGCCACCTGCCTCATATAGGTAGATTTACCCCCCATATTAGGGCCGGTAATAATTTGCATTTTGTGTTTGCCACCTAGTTGGGTGTCATTGGCAATAAAAGCCGTATTGGTATTTTGAGCTAAACGGTTCTCTACCACTGGATGGCGCCCTTGCACAATTTCAATGCAGGGATGATTCGAAAATTCGGGCTCTGACCAGTTGCAAGTCACCGATCTTTCAGTGAGGGTAAGTAACACGTCTAGTTGTGCTAAAGACTGTGCTAAGCGACTTAAAGGTGGAATAAAAACTTGTAGTTGTTCTAAGATTTGTTCATACAACCATTTTTCTCGACTTAATGCACGGTCTTGCGCTGAGAGTGCTTTATCTTCGAATTTTTTTAATTCGGGAGTGATAAATCGCTCGGCATTTTTAAGGGTTTGCCTACGCTGATAATCGAGTGGAATTTTATCGAGTTGGCCAAGGCTGACTTCAATATAAAAACCATGTACTCTGTTGTATTGCACCTTCAGGGTTGTAATACCAGTACGGGCTTTTTCTCTTTGTTCAAGATCTAATAAAAAGGTATCACAGTTTTGACTAATGCCTCTTAACTCATCTAGTTCGGCATCAAAACCATTGGCAATAATGCCTCCATCTCTTACTAAAGCAGCAGGTTCAGGCAAAATGGAGTGTTGAATAAACCCCGCACATTCAGGACTCATTTGTAGCCCAGTAAGCAAATTTTGCAAGGCTGGATTAAGGGCGCAGTTTTGACTTAGTTCTTGGGCCAGCTGGTGCGCTTTGTTGAATGAATGTGCCAAGGCAATTAATTCACGTGGCTTAATTTGCCGCATAGCTAGTCTTGCCGTTATGCGTTCTACATCACTACAACCTCTAAATAATTGCCTTAAGTTGGACCAATTGGCTTGGCGTAAAACTCGTATGGCAGACAAGCTTTGTTCTGCTTGGCTACGCTCACGTAGTGGGTTAAGCAATTGTTGGCGTAGAGCCCTAGAACCCATGCCAGTGCTGCAGGTGTCGAGTAGGCTAAGTAGGGTAGGTGCCTCTTCGCCTCTAAGCGTTTGTGTGAGCTCTAGGTTGCGCCTGGTGCTGCTAGGGAGATCTATAAATTGATTGTGCTGTAGTACTTTAAGGCTTTGCAAATAGGCAAGGCCTCGGCCTTGGGTATGCTCAGCAAAAGACAATAAAGCGCCAGCAGCAGCATGCGCATTGGTAAGGTCTTGAGCTCCCCATGCTTGCAAGCTTGCTGTGCCTAATTGCTCGCGTAATTTGCGCTCACCGAGTTGTGCTTCAAATTGAAATTCAGGCCTAAAAGTAATAGTGCTAGCTTTAGCAGCTGGGTTACCATTTTTATGACCCACACTTTGTTGAATGATTTCTTCAAATGCAGGGCTACTGTCTTGGCTTAGTAAAACCTCATTGGGAGCAATCGCGCTTAAGTAGTTGCCTAAATCTTGTAAAGCGCATTGCGCTAGCATCATGTGGCTTTGTGTCAGACTGGTCCAAGCCAAACCACATTGTTGTTTTTTACCAGCAAAAACCGCTAATAAGATAGTGTCAGATTTTTCGTTTAACAGTTCAGAATCTAGCAAAGTACCAGGGGTTATAATGCGTTGCACTTTACGCTCGACTGGGCCTTTACCAGTTACCTCGCCCACTTGTTCACAAATCGCCACCGATTCGCCATGCTTGATGAGTTTAGCTAAATAGCCATCAATCGCATGAAAAGGAACACCTGCCATAGGAATAGGTGTGCCATTAGAGTTACCTCGGTGAGTAAGAGTAATGTCTAGGATCTCGGCCGCTTTTTCGGCATCATAAAAAAACAACTCATAAAAATCGCCCATCCGATACAACAACAAAGTATCGGGATGCTGCGCTTTGATGGTGAGATATTGCGCCATCATGGGAGTTTGTCCCTCTGGGGAGGGAAAACGTGCCGAGAATGTGGTGGAATCTAATTGCATTGAAAGTCGAGATAAAAATCAACAAATAGGAGTGAACGTGAGAAGTGAAGTTTGAGTTTTGAGTTTCGACTTTTTCTTTAGACTTAAAAATCAAATCCAATCCGCATCTATTAATTGATTGTAGTGGAGCTCTATGATTTATAAAACCCCACTTGGTAAATGCAAGCTCGGAGAGGGAGTTTTTAAAACAAAGGATAACTCGAAAGTGGCAGGTCTAGTGCTAGCGAGACTCAAGTAGTAATGGCCTTATTTTTGCAAGCCCATAGTACAGGCTACTACGGGCAACAAAGCTCTAAGAAAGGACTATGCAACCATTCCCACCTTTCATGCGTTTAACGATGGCTTTAAAGGCGTATTAACGTAGTGGTTTGTTTAACTGACCTTCAGAGCGCGCAGTAGTAGTGGCTTGTTTGCTTTCAAAACGGCTGAATTTAGTAAGATGGGGTACCATTTGGCCATAAATACGAGGATTGGCTGCCATACATTCGCCTGCTTCTAAAAAGTCAGATTCGCCGGTAAAGTTACCAATTAGGCCGCCTGCTTCTGTAACCAATAGAGAGCCAGCTGCAACATCCCAAATATTTAAATCTTTATGGAAGAAACCATCTACACGACCACTTGCAACATGGGCTAAATCCATGGCGGCAGAGCCAGTTTGACGCAAGCCTGCACTACGACGTGTCATTTCAGCGGTCATGCGAAAGTGACCAGAGTGGT
>JALQUL010000005.1 GCA_023260735.1 Limnohabitans sp.
GATACAGAAGGTCGTGTTCGCTATCCAGGTTCAACCATTCAGCAGAACCACGGCGAAACAGACGATAAAGGTTTCCTAATTTGGGAAATTGAAGATAAAAATAAATTTGATGTTCGTCATATCGTTATTCCTTGTGTATGACTGTATGACTCTGTGTGAGTTTGATATGACGACGTATTGACAGATTGTTTATCACCTGATTGCAAAAAACGTAGCAATAAGTTGTAAAGCGCTAAATAGTGTCATTACTCCAAAAGCTTTAGTTGAATTATTAAGGTTTCAGTTCGACTTTAATTTTTTATCCATCCCAGCTGACGTGCTATTCTACACGTTTCAATTGTTTAGCTATGTTGCCATTAGCTTTCAAATATTAGAAATTATTATTTTCATGCCATTATGATTCCAATTATTACTGCTCTTAGTCATTCAAAAATTATTGTTTCGGGCGCCACTGGCTTTATTGGCAGACATTGTTTAAAACCACTATTAAATGCGGGTTTTGAGGTTCATGCCTTGACTCGCACTTTGCCTACACATGATTCCAAGCGACAATTATTGCAACACCCTGCATTATTTTGGCATGCGATTGACCTGCAAAATCATGCCAAAGTACAGGACTTGGTTCACTCAATTTCGGCTCAATTATTAATGGATTTAGCTTGGGATACCACTCCCGCCACTTATTTACACGACTTTAACAACCTTAATTGGATTCAAAGTAGCCTC
Organism: Limnohabitans sp.; assembly: GCA_023260735.1. Taxonomy (GTDB): domain Bacteria; phylum Pseudomonadota; class Gammaproteobacteria; order Burkholderiales; family Burkholderiaceae_C; genus JALQUL01. The sequence continues at coordinate 727 of JALQUL010000005.1, forward strand.
AACCTCACTAAATGTTTTATAGCGAGTGGGGGCCAACGAGTATTAGGTTGTGGCACTTGTGCCGAATACGATTGGTCTGCAGGCTACCTTACTGAATACAACACGCCTTATAAATCGGGCACACTTTATAGTGCAAGCAAAATTGCCCTCAGGCAACTGACCAGCCAAATTTGCAAAGATGCCAAAACCTCATTTATTTGGGTGAGACCTTTTTTTGTACACGGACCACATGAGCATGGTTCTAGGTTTGTACCTCAACTCATTAATAGTGCTATTCAAAACCAATCACTACAAATGCCACCCCAAGCTCATAGGGTAAGAGACTATTTACCTATTCAAGAAGCAGCCAATGCAATAGTAGCCAGTTTATTAAGCCAGCAACAAGGTGATTTTAATATTGCTAGTGGTCAAGCCATTATGTTGTCAGATTTAGCCAAAACAATTGCTCTTGAAGTGGGTAATGCTTTAGGTCAAGAAATTGAAGTAAAGGGTGTGGCACAATCCAGTATTAACACAGTTGATGATTTTGTGGTGGGTAATACTTACCGACTCAATACTTTGGTGGGATGGCAGCCTTCATGCAATGTTGCCTCCGGACTTAAAGCTACGGTTCAATGGTGGTTAGAACAATCTCGCCAACCCTCTTAATTTTTAAAATTTCCTATTTTTAAGAAAAGAATAGGTTAAAGTCATTAAAAGTATTCAACTGCATTTATTTGCAATTTTTATAATTGGCTCTAGATATGAAAAACAATCCTAATATTGTCATTATTGGTTCTGGCATGGCCGGTTCTGGTGCGGCCTACCACTTGTCACAAAATGGTGTTAAAGCCAAGATGTATGAAATGAATAAGCACTACGGTGGTCAAACCTCTTCATTTACCTTCGAGGGTAAGTATGTTTTTGATAACGGTCCGCATTTATCTTTTACCAGTGATGCCCGTATCCGTGAGTTGTTTGCTGACAGCATTGAACAAGATTTTCACACCATTCCAGTGAAAGTGAATAATTATTGGAATGGCCACTGGGTCAAGCATCCTGCTATTGCCCATATGAATGGTTTGCCAGCCGATGTCATTACCAAGTGCCTCACTGATTTTGTTAATATTCAAAATTTACCGACCAAAGAAACTTACGACAATTACGGCGAGTGGTTAATTGCTACCTATGGTGAAACCTTTGCGCGTTGGTTCCCTATGCGTTATGGCCAACGTTATCACACCTGCCCCGCAGAAAAAATGAATCTTTCTTGGTTGGGTAATCGCTTATACAAACCAAAAGTCGAAGAAGTATTGAACGGCGCTATTAACAAAGAAGCTCCTAACGTGCATTATGTTCAAGAATGTCGTTATCCTAAAAACGGTGGTTATGTTTCTTACCTCAATAAGTTTAAAGACTTAGCAGAGGTACATTTAGACCACACGGTTAGTGCAATTGATAGCAAAAACAAAAAGCTGAGCTTTACTAATGGCACAACTATTGATTTTGATCAATTAATTTCTACCATGCCTTTGCCTGAGTTGATTAAAATTCTAGACAATGTTCCAGAAGATGTTAGAGCAGCTGCCGAGTTGTTAAGTGCATCGACTTGTGTATTGGTGAATATTGTGATTGATCGGGAAGATATTTCGGATTACCACTGGACTTATTTTTACGACGAAGACTTTTCTTTTACTCGTTTGTCTTTCCCCCATATGCAAGCGGCCAACAATGTTCCAAAGGGTTGCGGAAGCTTCCAAGCCGAGCATTATTACTCTAAAAAGTACAGGCCTTTTAACGGTGACTTAGCTAAAGCAATTGTAGATACCAAAGCCGATTTAATGCGTTGTGGCTTGTTAAAAGAGTCTGACAAAATTTTATTTGAAAATGCTTGGGTGCTTGATTATGCCAATGTGATTTTTGATTTAGATGAGCCTACTGCTTCTAAAACAGTACTTAACTACCTCGATCAAATTGGCATTTTATCGGCTGGACGTTATGGTGATTGGGGCTATATTTGGACCGATCAATCATTTGCAAGCGGTGAAAATGCAGCTAAAAAGGCGCTTCAGTTAACGAAGTAATTTTTATAGTTGTTTCACAACTTAAAAAGACATTACTAATTGGTGAAACCATGACCAGTCAAAATCAAAATCAAAATCAAAATCAAGCCAGCTTCAAAGACAGCGATATTATTTCCTGCTTTGATGCACCGCATTATGCAAAATTAGCAGTAGATAATCGTGAAGCTTATAAAAATAACGAGCCATATCCACATATGGTGTTTGATCAGGAGTTGATACGGAAGGTTGAGTGGCTACCTCAGGCTGAACTTCTCCACTTCCTTGAGCATAAGTTCCGAAATTAACTTCCATGCCATAGCTAACCGGAGGATCAAAATAGGTCAACCCCATAACAAAGAAAAGTAAAAGCAAGAGCAAGGCTACCAGAAAAGTCAATCCGGCTGATTTTTTTTTATGCGGTGTATCTAACAATTTCATATTACTTAAGGGGTCTCCACTGCTAAAACAACTTTAATGCCATTTTTGTTGGCAATATTCATAGCAAATACCACAGCATCTAATTCTACTTTTTTTTCGGCACGCAATACTATTGATGGGGTTGAATACGATTTTAGGGCAGCAACCATCTCGCGTTCCAAGTCTGATTTTCGAACCGGGTTTTCATTTAGATA
>JALQUL010000013.1 GCA_023260735.1 Limnohabitans sp.
CAACAGGGTGCAAGTTGAAATAAAAGACTTTGACTGGAAGAAAAACAAAGTAGTTTTAGATGTGGCTAAAGTTTTAAAGGCCACTAATTTAGAAGTCAATACCATGGGAACTGCTCCAGGTTGTATGAGCTTTCCAAAAGATCCTGACTGTGTTTCAGTCATGAATCTTTTAGGTTTGAAGTATGACGGAGTCGCCGCTCAATCAGCGCAACTTTTATTTTCTAAACAATAAACTAATTAACAATCCAAATGAAAAATTTATATACAAGTATTTGTAGGGCTTTGCTCGTCTTTTTAGCGTTGTTTTATAGCATGTTAGCGGTAGCTAATACCACTACTGCAGTTGAAGTAACAGATGCAATAGGCCGTAAGGTTAAAGTGCAATTACCCGTCAAACGTGTAGTAATTAATTTTAACTTCGAAGAGTTTACCGCTGTAGCCGGTAAAGAAAACTGGTCAAAAGTTGTGGGTATTTCAAGAGCTCCATGGGAGGGCTGGAGACCTGTAATTTTTAAACGCTATACCCAAGTCATTCCTAATTTGCAAGCTATGCCAGATATTGGTCACTCTGAAGACGGAACATTTAGTGCAGAAAAAATTATTGCACTTAAACCGGATGTCGTCTTTATGGCTGAGTGGACATTCTCCGCTTTGGCCAATGCCCGCCAACAAATTGAAGCAGCAGGTATTCCTGTTGTGGTAATTGATTACAACGCACAGTTATTAGAGCGTCATTTGGCTTCTACCCGTGTGATTGGTAAAGTTATGGGCACCAGCCCAAGGGCAGAAGAATTAGCCAGTATGTATGAGCGTGAATATAACAAAATCATTACTAGAATTGCTAGCCTAAAACCAAGTACTAAAAAGAAAGTTTATGTAGAATTAGGTCAGGCTGGCCCAGAAACAGTTGGCAATTCTTATAGTGGCACGATGTGGGGCAAAATTATTACTTTATTGGGTGCAGAAAATATTGCCGATGGTAAATTAAAAGGCCCTTGGGGTCCTTTAAATCAAGAGGCAGTAGTAGTAGATGATCCCGATTTAATTTTTATTGCTGGTTCTTCTTGGGTGAATAAACCAAAGGCAGTTAAAACCGGTTATGAGGCTACTTTAGAACAAACCCGTGCATCGCTTATGCCTTATGCCAAACGTGAATTATGGGCTGGTATGAAAGCCGTAAAAAATAAAAATGTGCATGCCATTGAGCACGGTTTATGCCGCACACTTTATGATTTTGTTGCCATGCAATATATCGCTAAACAACTATATCCTGAGGTGTTTAAAGATTTAGATCCAGAGTTGGCATTCAAAACTTATCATGAAAAATATTTACCTGTAGGTTATGCAGGTACATGGATGGCTTCGGTTCAACCATGAACATAAAAGGTGAGACTTCTCTAGTTGCTCACCAATACGCACAACTCATGGCCAAAAGATTTTGGCTCATGGGTGGTGCGTGTTTGGCACTATTTATTTCATTTATATGGGACGTAGCAACAGGGCCTGCACTATTGTCGGTGAACCAAGTGCTTACTAGTATTTTTGGCCAATCGCAAGATGTGAGTAGTCAAATTATTGTTTGGTCAATACGATTGCCGGTAGCTTTAACTGCTTTGGCAGTGGGAGCTTCGCTGGGCTTGTCGGGTGGTTTAATGCAGACCATTTTAAACAACCCACTAGCCTCAAGTTACACCTTAGGAATTTCTGCAGGAGCAGGTTTTGGTGCTGCATTAGCTATTGTAGTTGGCTTTAGTTTACCCTTTGCCGAATCATATGCGGTGGCTGCTAATGCCATGTTTTTTGCCGTCATAAGTTGTGTGGCGGTTTATTATTTAGGTGGGGTGAAAAACTCAACATCAGAAACCTTAGTATTGGCAGGTATTGCGATTTTATTTTTATTTCAAGCTCTTACCTCTTTATTGCAATTAATTGCTTCACCAGAATCTTTGCAACAAGTGGTGTTTTGGTTGTTTGGTAGTTTGCAAAAATCGAACTGGTCTAAATTAGCAGGGATTGCACTTTCTTTGGCAATATGTTTGCCTTTTATATGGAAAGATGTCTGGCAATTAACTGGCTTAAAACTTGGTGATGTTAAAGCTCAAGCTTTAGGTATTAATGTGAAATGGCTCCGAATAAAAATCTTTATCTTGATTTCAATTTTGACCGGAGTTGCAGTCGCTTTTGTGGGCACTATTGGATTTATTGGTTTAGTTGCACCGCATATTGCCAGAATGTTGTTAGGCGAAGATCAAAGAACATTTTTACCGGCCTGTGCCATTTTTGGTGCTTTGTTATTGTCTTTGGCTTCGGTTATGAGTAAGGTGGTTTCTCCTGGTGCTGTATTTCCGATTGGCATCATGACATCTTTAGTGGGTGTGCCATTTTTTATGTTCATGATCAAGAGTCATAAAAGGAGATATTGGTGAGCTTAAC
>JALQUL010000017.1 GCA_023260735.1 Limnohabitans sp.
ATATAAATTTGTGGAACGGTTCTTCTAGAAGTACGCTCCATCATGATTTGACGTTGCTCTGGGTCTGAGTCAATGCGAACTTCATTGATTTCAGTCACGCCTTTGGCTTTTAAAATTGATTTGGCACGAACACAATAAGGACAAACCGCCGTGGTGTACATGGTAATGGTAGCCATTTAATTTCCTAGAAACAAAAAATACTTAATTTAAGAAGCCTTGGTAACTGGCAAATTAGCTTCACGCCATGCCTTTAAGCCACCAGACATTGAAAAAACACGGGTATATCCCAGCTTTTGTGCCAATCTTAACGCACCTTGAGATCTTGCACCTGTGGCGCAAATTAAAACCATAGGCGCCTCTTTGTTTTTAACCGCGCTAGCTAATTGCGCATCAAGTTTGGTAATTTCGATATTTTTTGCACCTGCAATACTGCCGGTTTTAAACTCATCGGGGCGTCTTACATCAATGATGTTGGCCTTTTCTTTGTTCATTAACAATACCGCATCGGTACAACTAATAGAACCTGCACCACCTGAAAGTAGGGTAGGTAATAATAAAGCCACACCAGAAGCGAGAGCTACAAACACTAATTGCCAATTTTCGATAATGAAATTCACGTTAATCCTTTTAAAATAGAATCTCTTGATTTTAGAATAGAAACCAAGCTCTCACATCAAACTTGACGCTATTAATAACATCTCTTGGGTAAAACTGCCAAGAGCCACATTTTAGATGAATGGTTTAATGTGATGAGATGCTCACCTTTCCCTCAGCGCAAGAAAGCTCAAATGTATAAACTAGTACTTATCCGTCATGGCGAATCCACATGGAATCTTGAAAACCGTTTTACCGGTTGGACCGATGTTGACCTAACACCATTAGGCATTGAACAAGCCAAAAAAGCTGGCCAACTGCTAAAAGCAGAAGGTTATGAGTTTGATGTTGCCTATACTAGCGTATTAAAACGCGCGATTCATACTTTATGGCATTGCCTAGACGAAATGGAAAGACAATGGTTGCCGGTAGTGCACTCATGGCGTTTAAATGAACGTCATTATGGTGGATTACAAGGCTTAAACAAAGCAGAAACAGCGGCCCAATACGGAGATGAACAAGTCTTGGTTTGGCGTCGCAGTTATGATACACCACCACCTGCGCTTGAAGCAACCGACCCACGTTGCGAACGCTCTGACCCACGTTACAGCAAATTATCGGCCGAACAAATTCCTTTAACCGAATGCTTAAAAGACACCGTCGCCCGCATGATGCCGTTTTGGAATGAAACCCTTATGCCCGCTTTAAAAGCGGGTCGCCGCCCAGTAGTGGCTGCTCATGGCAATTCGATTCGTGCCTTGGTTAAACACTTGGACGGCATTTCTGATGATGACATCGTTAGCCTCAATATTCCCAACGGAATTCCAATGGTTTATGAGCTTGACGAAAACTGCCAACCGATTCGTCGTTATTATTTAGGTGATGAAAAGGCAGCGGCAGCAGCAGCGGCGGCAGTTGCGGCTCAAGGTAAAGCGTAAATACGTCATTTTGTTACCAATTTTTGTAAATAAAACCTCATCAAGCGCCCAAATTGCATGATGAGGTGTATATTGATGCTTTTATAGTTTTGCTAATATTGCGGGATAAAATTAATGGGTCAGAAACTCAAAATTGCAGGTTGGATTACAGTCGGTATGTTGGCCGGTGTAATGACTACTGTGTCTTTACAAACTGTTGCTCAAAGAACCACATCCCCACTACCCTTAGAAGAAATTGAAAAATTTTCTCAGGTTTATTCGGTCATTAAATCCAGCTACGTTGACCCCGTAGATGAAAAACAACTTTTTAACGATGCCATTAGTGGCATGGTTTCTAGCTTAGACCCTCACTCCCAATACTTTACAGGCAAAGCCTTTAAAGAGTTTGGTGAGGGCATTAGTGGCAAATTTGTAGGGGTAGGTATTGAAATTGCCTTCGAAGACGGTTTGGTCAAAGTAGTGACACCCATCGAAGGCTCGCCTGCCGCTAAAGCAGGATTACGCTCTGGCGACTTAATCACTCGCATTGATACCACCCCAGTTCGTGGCTTAACCCTAGAAGAAGCTGTTAAGCGCATGCGTGGTCAGCCTGATACCAAGGTCGTGCTGACTATTTTCCGTAAAGACGAAAACAGAACTTTCCCAGTTACCATTATTCGCGACGAAATCAAGACGCAATCGGTACGAGGCAAAATCATAGAACCTGGTTATGCATGGTTGCGTATTAGTCAATTCCAAGAGCGTACCGTTGATGATATGGCACGTAAACTCATAGAGTTTTACAAACAAGATCCTAAATTGAAGGGTTTAGTTTTAGATTTGCGCAATGACCCAGGTGGCCTACTCGATGGAGCCATTGGTGTGACTGCCGCTTTTGTACCTGAAGGTTCTGTGGTGGTTTCTACCAAAGGCCAAAATAGTAGCAATGTTTATAAAGCAGAACCCCGCTTTTATATGCGTAGCGCCAGCGAAGATCTTATTAAAAGACTACCTCCAGAACTCAAAAAAGTTCCCTTGGTGGTTTTAGTCAGCGAAGGCTCTGCTTCTGCCAGTGAAATTGTGGCAGGTGCATTGCAAGACTTCAAACGTGCCAAAATTATGGGTAGCCAAACTTTTGGTAAAGGCTCGGTACAAAGCAGCATTCCACTTGGTGAAAACAGTGCGGTAAAAATTACCACTGCACGTTATTACACACCAAGCGGACGCTCGATTCAGGCCAAAGGTATTATTCCTGACCTCATGGTCGATGAAACCCTTGAAGGTAATCCTTATGCAGCACTTCAAATGCGCGAAGCCGATCTCAGCAAACATTTGGGCAATGGTCAAGATGAAGAAAAACCCGATGCAGCCAGGGAAAAAGCCCGTGAAGAAGCGCTTAAACAGTTAGAAGAAGATCGCAAAAAACCTATTACCGATAGAAAACTACCTGAATACGGTTCAGATAAAGACTTTCAATTACAACAAGCGCTTAATCACTTAAAAGGTTTGCCTGTTATTGTGAGTAAAACCATGACCGAGCG
>JALQUL010000019.1 GCA_023260735.1 Limnohabitans sp.
GCTCTGAGTCGGTACTGACCACCCCGCCCGTCCAATTGAGTAAAACCGCTTTTGGAATACTTGCCCGCACATTGGCTGGCGCATTTTTAGCGTGAATAAGTGCTTGCTCTATTCTGAATTGAAACCGACTATTGGTAGGGCTTATTTGCACCATATGGCTTATTTGCCCAGTTAACTCTAACACCTGACCTTCTAGCGCTGGGTCTAGGGAATTTTGCCACCTATGAAGTGCGGCAATGCTGCTTAATAAATACCCGGCCATTAAAGCCAATTGAAAACACAAGATACAAAAAAACGTTACAAGCGATTTTTTTTGCAACTTTTGAACCAAACCTTTTTGATATAAAAACAGCAAATAAAACAAAAGCAATACCAGCACCAAAAAACCTAGCAACAATTGGTTGAAGTTTAAAAAGATCAGTTCTGGAAGTTGTAATTGCCAAATACACCCCAGCAAAAAACAGCCAATCAAGCCATAAAAGAAGAAGGCTAAATGGGCGTTGGGATAAGTATTGGAATGCGGCTTGGTAATAATAGGCATGGCCTATTATTACCCAAAATACATCATTTGATTTAATTAAATCACATATTGCTTCATGCAATTATCTAAAATTTTTACTACTGCTTACTGCATCAATCTGTCCAAGGTAACCACAACTCTCAACCTAGCTCCGAGAAATTAGTGATCTTGACTACGCCATCTGGAAAGCGAGCAATGATCTCTAATTCGCCACCCATCGCATGAATATGACCACGCAAGGTAGATTTCTATGCTCCAATTCAATTGCTTGAATTACTTTTGCGTAATCAAACCAATTATGCTATCTGTCACAAAACTAAAAATGCTAGCTGGTACAAGACGTTACCTATCTCAAATCAAAATCAAAATCAAGATTCTGTAAATCGTGCTAAGCAACTAGCCAACAAAGAGGTTAATGGGAGAGCGATTTGTGACGATGACATCGTTTGTCGTTTAATGTTTGGTTTTTGGGCATACATGTATGATGCACCGTACAGAAACACCCAAGCTAGAAACAGCTTTATTTGGGATCCGCACATCTTATTATTAGCTTTTCCTAACTACTGAAAGCCTGGGGGGTTTCAAGGACGATTTGAGATGGCTTGCAATAAAACCCGATTTGATAGAAAACTTTGGTAATTTGAAGTCTTAGACAGGATACTTAATTGTGCAATAGAAGGCTAATAAGGTACCGTCCACATCTTATGCTCTCATAAAAACTACCAACCTTCCAAGCTCAATTAACCTTACTTCAACCAACCCAAAGCCTCATACGGGTTTTCCGACTCCAAGACTTGTTGGGCTAGCTCTTGCAACTGCCCTCTATCAGAGCGCAAGATTTCTTTTTTAACCGATAAAATTTGTGCAGGATGCATAGAGAAAGAAGTCAAACCTAGGCCTAATAATAGACGGGTGAGGGTGACATCACCAGCCATTTCACCGCACAATGAAACCTCTTTACCTAGGCGTGCACCTTCTCGGATGACGTTGGCAATTAATTGCAAAATAGCAGGATGCACCGGATCATATAAATGCGAAACGGCCTCGTCGGCACGGTCAATGGCCAAGGTGTATTGAATTAAATCATTGGTGCCAATTGATAAAAAATCAAAATGTTTTAAAAATAACGGCAGAGTGAGCGCTGCAGCGGGGACTTCAATCATGGCACCAATACTCACCACACCATAACTTTGTCCACTGGCATCGAGTTGGTCTTTGGCTTTTTGAATGAGTGCCAAGGTTTGTTTAATTTCGGATGCCGAACACAGCATTGGAATTAAGATTTTCACTTTGCCAAAAACAGAAGCCCGCAAAATTGCCCTTAACTGAGTTAAAAACATAGTCGGCTCGGACAAACTCCACCGAATGGCCCTGAGACCTAATGCAGGATTTAAATGACCGTCTTCTTTAGCCATGCGTTCGAGCGGCTTATCGGCACCAATATCAACCGTTCTAATGGTCACTGGCAAACCCTTCATACCCTCTACTGCCGTTTTATAGGCTTTGAATTGTTCTTCCTCATCGGGTAGTGGCGATAATCCTTTGGAATGACGGCCCATGAATAAAAACTCAGAGCGAAATAAACCCACGCCTACTGCTCCTACTTTAAGAGCTTGTTCGGTATCGGCGGGTTGCTCAATATTGGCTAATAATTGAATATGCAAGCCATCAACTGTCATGCAAGGAGTAAATCTTAATCGGGTTAAACGGCTTTGTTCTAACTCACGTTCGCGCTGTTGAAAACCATATTCTTCAAGTAGCATGGTAGAGGGATTGACCACTACTACCCCACCATCTCCATCAATCACAACCCAATCATCTTGGCGAATAATAGTACTGGCTAAGCGGGCACCTACCACAGCAGGAATTCCCATACTTCGGGCCACAATCGCAGTGTGAGAGGTTTGACCTCCTACATCCGTCACAAAGCCTTTAAATACACTTTGTTTAAATTGCAACATATCGGCTGGCGACAAATCATGAGCGACTAAAACCAAGGGATCATCATGGCCTGGCCTTAACACCTGTGTCTCTTGGACATTGATGGGCTCGGGTAGCTCGCCCTTGTTAGCGAGCACAGGTACTTGTCCCAACATAACGCGCAAAATTCTATCGACCACTTGTTCTAGGTCGGCTTTGCGCTCACGAAGGTATTCGTCTTCCATTTCATCGAACTGCCTTACCACCACTTCCAACTGGGTAATCAAAGCCCACTCAGCGTTATATAAACGATCGGTAATAAGGGTTTTGACACCATCAGCTAGCATGGTGTCTTCTAGTAGCATTAAATGCACATCTAAGACCGCTATGAGTTCGGGTGGCGTGTCTTTGCGAGGCGCATTTGAGATGTTTTTTTGTAAACGTCTAAGCTCATCGGCTACGGTGTCTCGGGCACTTGCTACCCTTGCAATTTCTGATTCTACTTGGCAGGGCTCAATAAAATAATGAGCTACATCCATATGGCTTGAGCCAATTAAGACGGCGCGGCCGATTGCGATACCTTTGGTTACCGCCAAGCCTTTTACGGCAAAAGTCATGCAGTCTCTCCTGTTGACACTTCTAACTCAAGAAAATTAAACGTTTACATCGACTTTATTGACTCTTGATGAATCAAGCGCAAGGTTAAATTCTCTTATAAAAGCTGGGTTCTAAAAAAGTTATTCACCTTCACCAAATTTATCATTAATGAGCGCCAATAATGCGTCCATTGCTTCTTGTTCTTGTTCGCCATCTGTCTCTATTTCGACGACCGAGTTACAACCAGCGGCCAACATCATAACGCCCATTATACTTTTGGCATTAATACGTCTGCCATTACGAGTCATCCAGACTTCACAGGGAAAACTGCCTGCCAACTTGGTGAGCTTGGCTGATGCACGAGCATGCAGACCTAATTTATTG
>JALQUL010000020.1 GCA_023260735.1 Limnohabitans sp.
TATATCCGAAAATTGAAGCAATTTTTAAAGCCTGTTGATAAATTGAGATTTTTTTCAAAAAACCCAGCTAAATTTCTTACTTTAACTTTAACCTCTAAAAATGGGAGCAAATCAAGCTCTCGCTATGATGGCTTGGTTTCGGTCTATTTCAAACCCCCAACAACTTATACGCAGGTGGGGGTGCATAACCACCCAGGCCCGAAGTACGCAAACCCAGTCGCACCAAACTCTCGCATAAAGAAACCGCACAGGCCACACCATCTAAAACAGGTAGATTAAATTTTGCCGATAATTGAGCACTTAAATCAGTCATACCTGCACAGCCTAAAACAATGGCCTCTGCTCTATCGTAAGAAATGGCCAGGGCAATCTCGTTTTCGATGAGGGTACAAGCTTGTGGATTGGCATGTTCTAAATCAAGTACTGCTACTTCAGAAGATCTTACCTTTACGCATTTTTGCGCCAAACCATAGCGATGTAAATTATGCTCTAGGGCGGGCACCGACCGAGCTAAGGTAGTAACCACTGAAAACTTATTACACAACAAAGACACCATATGGTAGGCCGCCTCACCTATCCCTACCACTGGTTTATTGGTTAAACATCTTGCTGCATCTAAGCCCGTGTCATCAAAACAAGCAATGACCACTGCGTCGTAATTTTCTGCTTTTTTAATTACCTCTAATAAACCTGCTAAGCTCATGGCTTCATCATAATAACCCTCTATAGAAGCAGGGCCAAAGGCCGATTGAGTGGCTATAATTTCCGTTCCGCTTGATGCGACACGTCTTGCCGCATTAGCAATTTTTTCAGTCATTCCCACTGTGGTATTAGGGTTCACCACTAAAATTCTAATCATAAGTTAAAGCTCCTCACCTAAATAGGCCGCTTTAATCCTATCGTCATGCATTAATACTTTAGAGTCGCCCTCGACTACTACACTGCCAGTAGATAAAGCATAAGCCCTATCCGATATTGATAAAGCCATTCGACTGTTTTGCTCTACCAATAAAACTGTCACCTTCTCATCTCTAGAAATAGACACAATAGACCTAGCAATATCTTGTACCAATTTAGGTGCAATACCTAGACTAGGCTCATCCAATAATAAAAGTTTTGGCTTGGCCATTAATGCCCTACCAATCACCATCATTTGTTGCTCGCCACCCGACAAGGTACCAGCTTGCTGTTTAAAGCGCTCTTTTAACCTTGGAAAACGGCTCAATACATTGTCTAGTGATAAAGCAATTTCTTTTGGATTGGTTCTGGTAAAAGCACCCATCAATAAATTGTCTTGCACTGTCATATAAGGAAAAACTCTGCGTCCCTCTGGCACCATAGATATGCCTTTTTTAACAATGTCAGAAGCAGATGTACCATCAAGACGCTCGCCTTGATAAAAAATTTGCCCACTACGTGGTTGAGCCAACCCAGTAATAGCTCTCAATATAGATGACTTACCAGCCCCATTAGCTCCAATCAAAGCCACGGTCTCACCTTCATTTAAATAAATAGAGACTCCTTTTAATGCATAGACATGGTCGTAATACAGCTCTACATTTTCAAAACTTAACATTTTTGTCATGATTACATCCCAATTGCTGCGTCTTCAGAGCCTAAATAAGCTTCAATGACTTTTGGATTATTTTGAATTTCTTTAGGTGAGCCTTCGGCAATTTTTTCACCAAAATTAATCACCACAATGCGGTCTGATATTTTCATTACAGCAGGCATGTCATGTTCGACCAACAATACCGTCATATTTTTCTCGACTTTCAACCTTCTTACTTGCTGTACCATACGCATGGTTTCATCATGATTCATACCAGCAAAAGGTTCATCTAATAACAAAATAGTGGGTTTGGTGGCCAAGCCTATTGCCATTCCTAAAGCTCTTAAATGCCCTTGTGGTAAATTGGAGGCCAATTCATTAGCAATATCGTGCATACCCAAAAATTCAACTATTTCATCTGCTGATTTGGCAAATTCAGTTTCATCTTTTTTGGCCAAACTGCTGCCTATAAAAAATCCAAAAAGGCTAGCTTTAGAGCGCAAATGATGCGCCACAATAATGTTCTCACGAACCGTCATTGATTTAAAAATGGTAGTTTCTTGGAACGTTCTTACCACACCTTTTCTAGCGACAATATGTGGTGCTAAATTGCTAATTTTTTCGCCTCTCAATAACACTTCGCCACTGGTAGTTGATAAAAAAGAGGCAATCAATTTAAACAAAGTGGATTTGCCTGCACCGTTAGGCCCGATCACTGATAAAATTTCCCCCTCATTGACTGTAAAACTCACTTCATTAACCGCAGTGAGTCCACCAAATTTTTTGGTTAATCCTTTGACTTCAAGTATGACCGTCATTTGTTGTCCCTCTTTTTATCAAAAATACTTAAAAGACCGTTAGGCAATAAAAGCATTAACACAATTAACAAACTTGAATAAATTAATAATTGATATTTTCCGGTCGTAAATAAAAAGTCCCAGCCTAAATAAATCAGCAAAGTGCCTAACATGGGGCCAAATACATAACCTAAACCGCCCAAGAAACAATTCAGCATAAAGTTAACACTGTCGGCCACTTGGAATGAGGAGGGATAAATAGATTGTGAAATGGCAACAAACACAGCGCCAGCTACCCCACCAAAAAATGATGAAATGGAATAAGCCAAGACTCTTAAATAAGCGGTGTTCACACCAATGGATGAGGCCAACTCTTCGTTTTGTTGTAGCGACCTGCAAAGGTGTCCTAAGCGAGAATTAACTATGCGCCATACAATCGCATAACTTAAACACATTAAAACCACTGCCATTAAATAAAATGCTAATTTAGGATTCTCAAGTTGAGAAAAATCAGGTATTAGCACCACTCCAAAAATGCTGAGCTCTGTGGGTAAAGGTATAGAAGTAATTCCTTTTGCACCATTGGTAATAGGCAGGGCTAGAGCAGTTAATCGAGTCACCTCGGTTAACACCAAAGTCACCATTGCAAAATAAACCCCTCGTAAACGCAAAATGGGTAGTCCAATCAATACTGCTAAAAATGCACAAAACACACCTGCCAAAGGTAGCGTAAGCCAAAAATTAATGCCCAATTGCGTAATAAGCAAAGCCGAAACATAACCACCCATTAAGCTAAATGCACCCTGACCAATATTAATGCGGCCAATATAAAAGGTTAACCACACGCCCGCAGAAGCCACCGATAAAAGTGCCACAGAAGTTAAGGTGTAGTACAAATCCAAGCGACCACTAGAGGCAATTACCAAAGGAATTACAACCAAAACAATTAACAAAAAACTAGCAACTGAAATAAGATTTTTTTGATTCATTTTTTTAACCCCAAGGCTTGCCCATCAAACCTTGAGGTCTGATAGACAGAAAAATCATTAAACAAGCAAAAATCACTAAATAAGTGATATCGCCGTAGGCGGCTAATACCGTTAAGCCAATGCTCTCCATCATGGCCAATATAAAGCCACCCGCTATAGCCCCCGATATAACCCCAGCCCCGCCAATCATGATCATCATGAAGGCCTTAATAGAGGTAGGGCCACCCATGCCTAAATTAATACCAGTAATAGTCACTAATAAACCGCCCACCACACCGGCCAACATAGCACCAAGGGCAAAACCAATCATGGAATATAACTTAACATCTACGCCCATTAATGTCGCAGCTACTTTGTCTTGTGCCAAAGCACGCATTGCACGACCGGCCTTTGAATGCTGCATGAGAAAAATAAAAATCACAATCATGACAATAGCTAACAGGCCAATCAAGATTCGGTCATATGGCATGATGATGATGAAATCCCAATTGAAAACACCCTCAACAATTTTAGGTACTCCTCTTTGTTTTTCGCCAAAGAAAAGCAAAATAATAGCATCTAAAAAAAAGGCCACCCCAGCGGCTAACAGCATGGTACTTTCTTCTCTTTTTGATTTTTGAATCACTGGTCTAAACAAAAATTTTTCAACCAAAGCGCCTACCACTCCTAATACCAAGCCAGAAATAATCAGCCCCACAATAAAAGGTAACTCAAATTGAGTGACGACGGTATAGGTGACAAATCCACCTAAAACATACATTTGCCCATGTGCAAAATTAAGCACATTCATTAGCGAAAAAATAAGCGTAAGCCCTAAAGCGATGAGTGCATACTGAGCACCTAAATACAAGCCATTAGCAATAATTTGTTCCATGATTGACCTTTAAAAAACCAATAGCCTGTGTAAATACACAAGCTATTGGATGATTACTTAAGAATACTTAGTCAACTTGTGCCACAAACAAGGTTTCAAATTTGCCATCTTTGAAAACATTGACCACTAAAGGAACCGCTACTTGGCGCTTTTGTCCAAATGAAGTAGTGCCTACATATTTGAGTTTGGCTTTGCCAACCATGTAGGGATTAGGCGCTTCGAATGTGTCCATTGTTTTTTGGAAAGCTTTCACATCAGTCAAACCTTTTGGATTGGCTTTCAGTGTTTCTAAAATATATTCCAATGCATAAACTTTGGTATTAGATTCATCGTTGTATTCACCAAACATTTTGGTGTAACGTTTAACAAATTCACGCATCGTATCTGAAGCCAACTGAGGTGTAGAAGCTCCACCAACCGATACAAAACCATTCGCTAAAGCGCCAGCACCTTCTTTTAAGACATTTGCGTCTTGAGCAGTTTCAGTTGAAATCAAACCTTTAAAACCCATTTCACGAGCTGAACGAATGAGTTGTGGTGCGTTAGCAGGTGACACGCCTGATAAAACTAATAAATCAGGTTTTGTTTTAATCACTGGTAATAAAACAGGAGTAAAGTCAGTGGTATCTACTTGATAAGTCACATTGCTAGAAACAATTTTTAAACCCAAGGCTTTCGCAGTTTCTACACCACCATCACGTTGACTTAATGGATCGGACTCATTGGCTGCCACAAAAGCAATTGATTTAACGCCCTTTTCTTTCATCATGTATTGGTAGATCGCTGGGCCAGATTGGTAGTTGGCCACCATTCCTAAAATAGCGTTAGATGCAGGTTTTTTGTACAACTCTTTAGGGAAGGCATAAGGGAAATACATAATACCCTTTTGCTCTGCCACTGGACGAACTGCTGCGGCACCGTCATCAACGTTAGGGCCAACTACATAATGAATACCTTCCTGGGCCATTTTCTCCATACCGGCAATTGCACGTTTCGGATCTTTTTGATCATCAAATGCCACAATTTTGACATCGTAAGTCGTGCCACCAATTTTGACACCGCCTAATTCATTAATCCAAGCAGCTCTCGTTTCCATAGAGCGTTGATTAGAAATTCCCCAAGAAGCTGCTGGGCCAGAAGTCACACCCACAAAACCAATTTTTAAAACTGGATTAGCTGCGTAGGCAACACCAGTTAAAGCCAAACCGGCTAAAGCTGCAATTGCTGTTGTTTTCAAAAAAAATCTTTTTTTCATCAAAATTACCCCTATGAACTTGCACTATTGGATCCAACTCTTCAGCAATTAGCACTTCTGAATTGGTGTCTAAATTATGAGTTATTGTTAACAATCATGTCAACAATGTACCAATTTAATGCAAGTATGTATAGTGAAAAATGCTTGATAAAATAAGGGTTAATCCTTAATTTATAGGATTAAATAAGGTATTTCATGCACTAATTTCAATCAATTTTCTTCAATTATTGTTAACAATATTAGAAATAAAATTATTTTGCACTTTAAAAATTCATTTAATTATTGAAAGTGCACTTTTAATGTGCACAAATAAAATGAGGATTGAAAACAAAATAATTTAGAATTTCACCACATTTTGATGGATGCACAATACTTGATCGATAAGATCATTAAATTGCACCAATATCGAGCAGACAATTTTATTTATTTGATGATTATTCATTTTATAATGTTGAGTAATCAAATGTTACTTTATGGTCTTTATTTATATTAATTTGATTATCGTTTTCCATAAAACAAAT
>JALQUL010000052.1 GCA_023260735.1 Limnohabitans sp.
GGCTTGGATTTTCAGCTTCTATTAGGCTAAGTGCATCGTCAATGCGTTTGCCAATATCGGGTTGTGGTGCAGCTGCCAAAAGTGCTGCCCAACGTGAACCTTCCGGCACCCAAAATACATTGTCGGCACTGTAGTAATCACGGTCTTCTAGTTCACTGCTTATTTCTTCTGGGCTAGCGTTTGCCAAGTAAAAATCATCGTCTGGCTTAGTAAATCGCTTGGTTAACTGGTTGCGTTGTGCTTCAAAACTGTCGCTAATGTATTTAATAAATATTAAACCCAAAACCAAATGTTTATATTCGGCCGCATCCATATTGGCGCGTAGTTTATCGGCTGTCGCCCAAAGGGTTTTTTTAATGTCTTCTAGCATGGAGGTGATGGCTGGTAGCTATTGGCTGGTCTGTGGGTTCGAAAGCTTCAATGCACAAAAAATCGCATTGAAAATTCAAAAATGAAATATTAACCGCAGTTTATTTAAAAGTAACTACTTTGTTCATATTTAGTTCAATTTTGTTCTATGTTTTTGCTTTAATTAAAAAAAATGGCTTTAATCAGGGCAAAAATAGGTACTAAACTAGGCAAAAACCAAGGTTTTAAAGCTATTTTCTAGCGTGATTCAACGCTGGGTTAATGGCAGTTCAAAGCTAAATTTTTGGGGCGGCAGTATTCTGTGAAGTGCTTTCATTTTTAGCAAGTAGAGCAATTAGGCTTGGGCTTTATGAATGCATGGCCTATAAAGCCAATATTTTTAGCCGTTTAAATAGCAATAAAAATAGGGCAAGACTATTTTGAATAAGGTATTAGCCTGTCACCCAACACAAGCTCACTATGGCCACAGTAACAACTAATTTTCAGCATGCGATTGGCTCGCTTTTTGAGGTGCACTCAGACGAAGGGAACGTGCACCGAGTGGTCACGCCTTTAGAATACCCAGGCAGTAATGATCAAATAGTGGTGCGTGTTCGGCCTGGTCCAAACGGTGTTGGCTACACAATTGATGAAAATGGCGAGGCTGCATTTTATGCCAGCCTTAATGGAGGTGATGTAGATTCAGAAGCCGTTGGACGTTGGGCTACAGAGTTGGCACAATTCTCGCCCGTGCGATTGAATGAGCAAGAGGTTTTATCTGCATTTACCAAAAATGAAAAATTAATTGGGCCCTATATTTTTCGAGTGGCAGAAGCTGCTCAACAATTGGTATTGCTTGCAACAGCCTGCATTGCTCCGCAAGAAAATAAATTCTTGCTGGAGACAAAGCAAGCGGTTCAATACACATTGGCGGATATTGAATGATTCAGATTTTTTAGTGGTTCTTAAAATTCACTGTCTATAAGTTTGTAGTCGCTAGGTGTTACATAATTCCATTTTGTTTCATCAAAATTAAAAGTGTATGTAGTGCTAGGAATGGGAGCTCCTTCTTCTTTACCTTTAACTGTAACCTTTAATGGGTAAACTTTTCCACCGGTTTTGCTTGTGTCCAATTCAATACTTGAATTAAGTGTAGTTGATTGGCAAGGCTCATCAGAACACCTTCCTTGATCGCTGAAAGAAGAAACAAATTCAGCTATATTTTTAATATTTGCACCATTAGGTGCAAGTACATGAAAATAGGTACCTGAATAACCACCGTGTGCATTGCCACTTTGATTTGTCCATCCGTAGTAATCATCTGGTCCTACTTTAACTAGCTTCCATTTGGTCGGACCCGCGCCACTGGCCCCCATAGAAATTTTGCTATTAGACGCAATTAACCTTAATTGGTTGGCATTTTCTTCCATTACAAAAGCAGCAACTAGGCCAGAGCTTGCATGAGAGCCATTTTCTTCACCTTTAGCATCTACTGCGGTACCAGAAAGCATTGCATAAAATCGGTTTATACCTTTAACGCTTACCTTTTCAAAGCTGTCAATTCTCATGCAATAGTTTTGCTTATTTTCATCGCTGGCTATCCAACATTTTTTGTTGGGCAAGTACTTTTCGTAAACACCATTAAGTAATGTTTCTAAATTGGCATTTGAATCTGCTTGAGAGGTATTAGCCGGAGCATTATTGCTGCTACTTTGAGTTTCTTGTTTTGCCGCATTACTTGCTTTATTTTTTTCAATGGCGGTTAATACTGCTCGCTTTAATCGCCATGCATCTTCAACCGAAATATTACTACTTTCGACAATATGTTCGTTATTGTCATCAAGTTGTGATTCATAGTTGATGTTGTATCGGTAGCTGTCACCTGCAATCAATGTCGTAGCGCAGGAAATTTTTTTAATATCTTTATCAAAAGCAGTTGCCTTTGTAAATTCAAATTTTAAATTTTCATATGCCTCATTTTGAGGAACTTCATTCGCTATGCCAATTTGTCTGCTAACAATATCTCGAACAATATTTAAGGTTTTTTCATCCGAGCATTTGGGCGGTTCTTTGGCACAACCTACTAAAAAGAATATTAAAACTAAAGGTAAATAAAAATTTTTCATGTAATTGTGTATGCTGATGTGTGTTGTAAGCATAAAGTTGAAGTTAAAAATACACGAGCAAAACCCCTTGGCATTGGATCTTAAAGTGTGTAACTTCATTAAATAAACATACACTTAGGCTGTCAAGCCAACAGGCTCAAATAACCACTTTTTGTTATTCTTAAAATGGATTAAAAACTAAAGGTCGTTAAGCTCGTGCCAGCAATAAATACCTTCACTTAAAGTGCCACTTCTAAACATTCCAATTATTCATATCAATTCAATTAAAAAGCCATTTGCCCTTACACAACAGAAGCACAAAATACTACGAAAAGAGTAAAAGGAAAATTAAATAAGCAGTACCTTACCCCAACTAATCTTAAAAACCTTTGTCTTTAAGAAAATAGTCATTGGGCTCTACATACTTCCATTTTTTGTCATCAAAATAAAAGTTATATTTTTTATCTTTAAAGACAACACCTTTGTCTTTGCCTTTAACCGAAACTAGTAAGGGAAAAATTTTTTCGGATGTTTTGCTAGTGTCAAATTCAATACTCGCTTCAAGCGTTGTGCAGGGTTCTGCAGCACAAGCCCCTTCATCGCTTATACCAGAACTAAAATCAGCAATATCTTTTACCATTGCACCGTAGGGTGCAAGAATATGAAAAAAGCTATTCGAATAACCTTGGTGCATACTACCCGTTTCGTTTTTCCAGCCGTAATAATCATCTGGGCCAATTTTAACTAGCTTCCATTTAGTGGGGCCGTTACCAAAGTCTCCCATAGGTATTTTGCTGTCTGACGCAATTAAATTAAGTTGCTTGGCATTTTCTTCTAGTACAAAAACGCCCACTAAACCTGACGTTGCATGCGAACCATTTTCTTCGCCTTTTTCATCAACCGCTACCCCTGCAAGCGTGGCATACAATCGGTTAACACCTTTTACATTCACCTTCTCAAAGCTGTCAATTTTCATACAATAGTTTTGAAGGTTTTCATCTGTAGCAATCCAACATTTTTGGCTAGGTAAATATTTGTCATAAACCTCACTCAATAATTTTTCGAATGGAGTATTGCTAATGCCAGCAGAAGAAACAAATATCTCAGATTGATTAGTTTGTTTTTGTGTTGCTAGTATTACGCTAGTTTTGGCATTATCTTTTTGAATAACGTTTAATAGTGCGAGTTTTAACTGAAATACGTCTGTGGCTAAAATGCCACCCACCGAAACAAGATGCTGGTCTTGATCGTTGAGTTGAGACTCATATTTAAGCGGCACTTGGTAGCTACCGCCTGCAACCAGTTTTAAATCGCAAGAGTATTTTTTAATCTCTTTGTCATAAGCCATAGCCCTAGGGAATTCAAACTTTAAATGGTCAGAGATATCTTTTTTGGCTAAATCTGTCGAGTTGCCAGATCCCGATAGTTCATTGCTCAAAATTTGCATCACTAAATCTAAGGTTTTTTCATCTGAGCATTTAGGTGCTTCTTTGGCGCAACCAACTAAAAACAATAAAAAGACAAGAGCTAGGTGGGTGAATTTCATGTGGTGGGGGTATGCGAATTGAGTGTTATATGCGACCATTTTAAATTAAAAGTTGACTGGCTAAGGCCTATTTCTTGGAGTCGTTTTTTTCGGCTACTGGGTACTAATAAATTAGCTAATAGCTTGTTAAATTTTAAATTGACAGCTTTGTTAGCTTAGTCGGTCGGTCGTTGGTTTATCTTATTGGTCAAACAGTGTACCTAAAAAAATTAAAGCAAAAATTTATTTGACAACCCCATTTAAAAAAATATAATCTGCCACTTGATTCAAATGTGCGAAAAAATGTTTGCTAGCGTTGCAAACCAAAAATGGTTGTAGTCAAAAATAAAAGTCGCACTTATTAAAAACACAAGTTTAAAAATGTTGCTCCACCATGGGGCAATTAAAAGACCAAAGTTACTTTCGTCTCCGTAGTTCTATTGTTGCCATGATCTTATGGCTGATAACTTCAGTCTTTGTACTCGCTTGCGGTATTTAAAAAAATCAAATAGCTTGATTCACCCGTATTAACTGGTGTCGTTAAATGGCTTTATATCAAAATAAAAGTCACAACACGACACGGCATGACACATGCTTCATTCAAGTGGAGTGAAAGCTCCATCAAGGTAATGGGGGAATCAATTGTTAAATAATAAAAAAGCAAAGGAAACAATCATGTATCCAATAGAAAATGTAAAAATGTGGGTGGGCGATGTGCCAGTAGAACCCAAAGCCTTAGAGCAAATTCAGGCCATTGCAAAGTTGCCAATTTTGGCTGGTCATATGGCCATTATGCCCGACGTACACGTTGGCATTGGTGCCACTGTGGGCTCGGTTATTCCTACCCGTTCGGCGGTTATTCCGGCGGCAGTGGGGGTCGATATTGGTTGTGGGATGTGCGCTGCCCTCACCAACTTAACTGCTAACGATTTACCCGAGTCTTTGTACTCGATTAGAAACTCAATTGAAAAAGCCGTGCCAGTCGGTTTTGCCGAGCATAAAAAAGATTTACCTACGGTGTCAGGACCTTATGCCGATGTGCTGCGTAATAATTTAAAGGCTACGGTAGATGCTTTTGAAAAATTGGTTATTCTTAAAAAATTAGGCAATGCTAATTTTCAGAAGGTGGGAAAACAACTGGGCTCTTTAGGAGGTGGTAATCACTTTATAGAGCTGTGTCTAGATGCTGAAAACAGGGTGTGGATTATGTTGCACTCGGGTAGCCGTTTTATTGGCAATTTAATTGGTCATACCGCCATTGACATGGCTAAACAACAAGCGGCTAAGCGTGATTATGGTTTGGCCGACAAAAGCCTAGCTTGGTTAGATGAGGGTACGCCAGAATTTAATGCCTATATTGAGGCCATGCAATGGGCACAAGACTATGCAAGGCTGAACCGTGACACCATGATGAATTTGGTGAAAAGCACTTTGTTAGCTATTTTTCCGCACATGCAAATTGTGGGCGAGGTGGTGAATTGTCACCACAATTTCACTTCTTTAGAAGAGCATTTTGGTGAAAAAATATGGGTAACTCGTAAAGGGGCAGTTTCTGCACAAGCAGGTCAAATGGGTATTATTCCGGGTTCTATGGGAGCCAAATCTTTTATTGTGAAAGGTAGGGGTAACCACGATTCGTATTGTTCTTGCTCGCATGGTGCAGGTAGGGTTTATAGCCGAACAGGGGCTAAAAACTTCTTCTCGCTAGCCGATTTAGAGGCCCAAACCCAAGGCATAGAATGTAGAAAAGACGTGGGTGTAATTGATGAAATTCCATCGGCCTATAAAAACATCGACCAAGTAATGGCAGCCCAAACCGATTTAGTCGATG
This sequence comes from Limnohabitans sp., assembly GCA_023260735.1. Lineage (GTDB taxonomy): Bacteria > Pseudomonadota > Gammaproteobacteria > Burkholderiales > Burkholderiaceae_C > JALQUL01. Next base: position 5,810 of record JALQUL010000052.1, read on the forward strand.
TGGTGCACACCCTTCAACAAGTCATGTGTATAAAAGGCTAAATCTAGCTGACAAAGCGCTTGCCAAGTTGCTTACTTTTTGCCAATTCCTTGAATTACCGTTTAAACTTGTCGTGTTTATAATTTATAGCTAAGTTCAATGAATTCAATTAGAGTGGCCACTTGGAATATTCACAAAGGCGTGAATGGTTTAGGACCTAGGCGGCGGTTAGAAATTCACAATATTGGCTTGGCCCTAGAGCAATTTGATGCAGATGTTATTGCCTTGCAAGAAGTGCGCAAAGAAAATCGTAAATTGGCCAAACAGTTTACCCATTGGCCAGATTTACCACAGGCCGAGTTTTTAGCTCCTTTAGGTTATGAGTCGGTTTATAAAACCAATGCGATTACCAAACATGGTGAACATGGTAATGCGATGTTAAGTCGTTGGCCGGTTTTAAGCTTTACTCAGCAAGACATTTCTGACCACCGTTTTGAGCAAAGGGGTTTGCTACATTCCGAGGTATTGATTCATCAACAAAATGTCCATATGATTGTGGTACATTTGGGATTAATCAATGCAAGTCGTCATCGACAAATTGCCGCTTTGGGGCGTTACATTAATCGGGAAGTGCCCGCTAATGCACCGCTTATTATTGCGGGTGATTTTAATGATTGGAACGAGCAGTTACATGGATTAATGCGTATTCATGACTTGCATACCCTAGACACTCATCGCTTGCCTACTTTTCCGGCACGTTTTCCAGTGTTGCACATGGATAGGGTCTATGTGCGAGGCTTAGATTTAGTCAATGCTCATGTTCCTCATGGTAGAACATGGGCTCGAATGTCAGACCACCTACCTTTAATTGTGGATATCAAACTCAAATGATCAATGAACGTATTGCCCCAGTCTAAGCTTAACCCCAGCACCAACACCCAAACGATTGCCAATAATAAGCAAGATTTGAACGAGCTTAACGAATTGGTGTTGTTGAAAGGGGGCGAGCAATTTTTTAGGGCTTTACAACAGTCATTTTTGCAGGCCAAACACTACATCGCACTAGAAACCTATATTTTTAATTTTGAAGCCCAGGGTGGCCAAGTCGCCCAGGCTTTATTGGAGGCTGCACTACGCGGGGTGCAGGTGCATGTTTTGGTCGATGGGGTGGGCACACCTAGTATTCCTACCCCGTGGTTACAAAAGCTCAATAGTGCGGGTGTGCAGTGGATTCACTATATGCCTTTGGGTTCTATAGGTTTGTTATTTCCTAGTCGATGGCGCCGTTTACACCGAAAACTATGCGTCATAGATGGTCGCACTGCATTTTGTGGTGGGATTAATATTTTGGATGATTTTTATGATCCTAATCATGGGGTTTTAGAGTCTCCTCGTTGGGATTTCACTTTGCAAATAACGGGCCCTTTAGTACAAACCATTGATGAAACCATGAAGGTTTTATGGTTTCGTAACTTGGCAAAAAATCTGGCCCAAACTAAAACTGTCGATGGTGTTAAAAACGCTTGGCAATTAATGACATTAGCCAACGAGCAGTTATTAATGGTGCAGTCAAAAAAAGATAGAAAACCTTCTGAACGCTTATTGCTTCGTGACAATATTAAAAATCGTCGCAGAATAGAGCAAGCCTATTTATCGGCTTTTGCTAATGCTAAACAAGAAATTTTAATTGCCAACGCGTATTTTTTACCTGGTAAAAAAGTGCGTACTGCTTTGTTGCAGGCGGTGCAACGTGGAGTAAGAGTGAGGGTGTTGTTGCAAGGCCGATATGAATACTTTATGCAATACCATGCTTCCAGGGCCGTATATTTAGATT
>JALQUL010000089.1 GCA_023260735.1 Limnohabitans sp.
ATTTAGGTTTATCAGTAGGCATTAACTTACCCACTTACAACCGAGACGAGAAAAAAGCAGCCTATGCATCTGATGTGACCTACGGTACCAACAATGAATACGGCTTTGATTATCTTCGTGATAATATGGTTTACGAGTCAGGAGACAGAGTCCAAGGTCATCTTAATTTTGCTATCGTAGACGAAGTGGATTCGATTTTAATTGACGAAGCGCGTACACCTTTAATTGTTAGTGGACAGGCAGACGATAACAACACTGTCTATCTCGCAATGAATAAAGTAGCTCCGCTACTAAGACGTCAAGTAGGAGAAGCAGATCCTCGTACTGGAGAAGGTGTGATTACACCAGGTGATTTCACTCTTGACGAAAAAAGTCAGCAAATTTATCTCACAGAACAAGGCCATGAAAACGCTGAAAGAATTTTAAGTGGTTTAGGTTTAATACCTGAAGGTGCCTCTTTATATGACCCAGCGAACATTACTTTAGTACATCAGTTATATGGTGCACTACGTGCTCACCATATTTATATGCGTGACCAACACTATGTGGTACAAGAGGGCCAAGTGGTGATTGTGGATGAGTTCACTGGTCGTCTCATGACAGGTCGTCGTTGGAGTGATGGCTTACATCAAGCTGTAGAAGCCAAAGAAGGTGTCGAGATTCAAGCCGAAAATCAAACGATGGCTTCTATTACCTTCCAAAATTACTTCCGTCTGTACAACAAATTAAGTGGTATGACCGGAACCGCTGACACTGAAGCCTATGAGTTTCAAGAGATTTACGGTCTAGAGACAATTGTTATTCCGCCCAATACGCCAAGTCGCCGTACCGATCAGCTCGATCGTGTTTATAAAACGACAGCCGAAAAATATAACGCTGCGATAGAAGATATCCGAGACTGTTATGAGCGTGGTCAGCCTGTGTTAGTGGGCACTACCTCTATTGAAAACTCAGAAATTGTGAGTGATTTGCTGAATAAAGCAAAATTACCACATCAAGTACTCAATGCTAAGCAGCACGAACGTGAAGCCGACATTATTGCTCAAGCAGGTCGCCCTAAAATGATTACCATCGCCACCAATATGGCAGGTCGTGGAACCGATATTGTGTTGGGCGGTAATCTTAAAATGACAATTGCTGACATTGACCAAAAGTCAGGCCTAACTGATGATCAAAAACAAGTAGCCATTGCACAAGCACAATTGCAATGGAAGGCCGATCACGAGCTGGTCAAGAGTTTAGGTGGTTTGCGTATTGTGGCTACAGAGCGTCATGAATCACGTCGCATTGATAATCAATTGCGTGGTCGTGCAGGTCGTCAAGGCGATAATGGTTCATCCCGTTTCTTTTTAAGTTTAGATGACCAACTGCTTAGAATTTTCGCTGGTGATAGAGTTAAAGCCATTATGGAAAGACTCAAAATGCCAGAAGGTGAAGCTATTGAAGCCGGTATTGTGACTCGTAGTATTGAAAGCGCACAACGTAAGGTAGAAGCACGCAACTTTGATATCCGTAAACAATTATTGGAATATGACGATGTTGCCAATGATCAGCGTAAAGTCATTTACCAACAACGTAACGATATCCTAGATGCACAAGAGTTAAAAGAACAAATCGCTAATTTACGCGAGGGTTGTTTTACGGATGTTGTGAGAGCTTTTGTACCGCTTGATTCGGTTGAGGAACAATGGGATATTGGAGGTTTAACCCAACTTTTAAATGATGAATGGAAGCTTCAACTTGATATCGCAGCTTTTATTGAAAAAGCTGAAGCTATTACAGATGAAGATGTAGTCGAGTTTGTAGTAGAGCAAGCTCATGCGTCATTTGAAGCGAAAGTAGCCTCTGTAGGTGCTGAGCAATTCACTCATTTCGAGCGTGCTGTTTTATTGCAAACTTTAGACTCGCATTGGCGCAGTCACTTGAGCGCACTTGATTATTTACGTCAAGGTATTCATTTAAGAAGTTATGCGCAAAAGCAGCCAAAACAAGAATACAAGCGTGAAGCTTTTGAGTTGTTTGGCCAAATGTTGGATGTAGTTAAGCATGAAGTGACTAAAATGCTCATGACAGTTCAAATTCAATCGGGCGACGCACTAGAAAATGCAGCTGAGGAATTAGAGGCTAAAGGCGAGCGCATTAACAATTTAACCTATACTGCGCCTACTGAAACGGGTGAGATTGAAACCATTGTAGATGCACGTACGGTAAGTGATGAAAAATCAACATCAGCTGTTTATACTAATGTGGGTCGCAACGATGCTTGCCCTTGCGGCAGTGGCAAAAAGTTCAAACATTGCCATGGTAAATTAAGTTAAGATATTCTCTTTTAATATCCCCCAAACGATTTTGTAGGTTTTTTGGGGTATTTTATAGGTTAAAAAACGATTTTTATTTTCTCTAATTTCTGTATTAACAGAAATTAGAGAATAATGCTCATATTTCACTTCGCTACCATGAGCGACGGCACATTCATAGAGTCGCTATCGAGCTTTAAACACCATGAAGTTCGACTACGCCGCTAGCAGCGTCGCATGAGCCGTAAGGTCAAGTTCAGCAGCAATTGGCGTAAGGCAAAAGCCAAGGTCACCAAGTGCCATAGCGATATTGTTAATGCACGCAAGGACTACCTGCACAAGACAACAACTACCATTGCCAGGGCCCATGCGTTGGTGTGTATGGAGGACTTGCAAGTTCGAAATATGTCCAAGTCTGCCAGAGGAACGCTGGAGCAAAAAGGCACGAACGTAGCCGCGAAATCAGGATTAAACAAAGCAATCCTAGACCAAGGCTGGTTCGAGTTTCGCCGCCAGCTGGGGTACAAGCTCACATGGCGAGGTGGCTTGCTAGTTGTTGTTGACCCCAAGTACACCAGCAGGACGTGTCCTGCTGGTTTGCATGAATCCAAAGATAACCGCATGAGTCAAGCAAAGTTCGAGTGCGTGGATTGCGGCTACGTCAACAACGCCGATATCGTCGGCACATTAAGTGTATTAGCGCGGGGACAGCGCGTGTTAGCTTGTGGAGAGGACGTTAGACGAACCAAGGTGGTAAAACCTAGGCGAGCAATCTCAGCGAAACAAGAACCCGCCGAAGTGACTAAGCAAGGAGAAATCCATGCGCAGCGTCGTAGGAATCCCCTTCGTTTACGGCGGGGAGGATGTCAATTCATGGTCAACAAGCCTAATATCTAGCTGATGCTCGTAAGTAAAGGTTGGTTGTTGCTTGTTTTTTTCGATTGAATTAACAGTCAAAAAAGCTAAGTCCTGTCAGTCCACTATAATTGTCAACAATCTGAAATGTATACAAAAGCATTTGATTTCTAAGAGTAAATGAACAAGAAATAAATGCAGAAATAAATATTTCATTCAAACCAAAAGGTCTGTTTCCCCCTTTGTGGGCTTTTTTTAGAAAGCACTTATGCCTGTTAATTACACCCCCTCTTTAGCTCATGATTTATTGCCTGTTAGTGGTTTATCAATTGGAATTGCGCAAGCAGGTATTCGTAAAGTGGGTCGTAAAGACCTTACGGTATTTTTATTGGATGAGGGTAGTAGCGTAGGCGCAGTGTTTACTCAAAATAAGTTTTGTGCAGCTCCTGTTCAAGTGAGTCAAATTCATTTGGCGGCTACTACGGCTATTCGTGCATTAGTGATTAACACCGGTAATGCCAATGCAGGAACAGGTGAGTTGGGGTTACAACACACCAAAGAAACTTGTTATGCGTTGGCAAAGTTATTGAACATTAATCCAGATCAAGTATTGCCATTTTCTACTGGTGTGATTATGGAGACTTTGCCAATTGATAAATTATTGGCTGGTTTGCCTTCTGCTATTGCCAATCTAGATGTCAATAATTGGTATGCTGCCTCTGAGGGCATTATGACCACTGACACTGTACCTAAGTCTTATAGCGAAAAAATAGTGATACAGGGTCATGAAATTACCATTACTGGTATTAGTAAAGGTGCGGGCATGATTAGGCCTAATATGGCTACTATGTTGGGCTTTTTAGCCACAGATGCACGTATAGAGCCAAGCCTTATGAAAGGCCTCGCATTTGATTTGGCAGAAAAATCTTTTAATCGTATTTCTATTGATGGCGACACCTCCACCAATGATTCTTTTATTGTGATGAGCACACAAAAGGCTAGCAATCCAGTTATTGAAAACTGGGATGGTGAATTGGCTCAGCAAGTCAAACAAGCTTTAACGCGTGCAGCCCAAAATTTAGCCCAGGCTATTGTTAGAGATGGTGAGGGAGCAACCAAATTCATTACTGTTAAGGTGTCGGGTGGATCCAATGCATCAGAATGTCGCCTAGCGGCTTATGCAGTCGCCCATTCTCCGTTGGTTAAAACTGCATTTTTTGCAAGTGACCCTAATTTAGGTCGTATTTTGGCAGCCGTAGGTTATAGTGGTATTAAAGACCTTGATCAAACTAAAATTGGATTATATTTAGATGATGTAAGAGTGGTAGTAAACGGTGGCCGAGACCCTTTATACACAGAAGAAATGGGTCAAGCAGTTATGAAAAAAAGTGAAATCTTGGTACATATTCAATTAGGCCGAGGTGATGCAGAAGATACTGTCTGGACCTGCGATTTGTCATATGACTATGTCAAGATCAATGCCGATTACCGTTCTTAATACGAGACCCTATGGATACTAAAGTTATTGAATTATTAGAGCGTTTATTACGTGTAGCCGAAAGTGTGGATGCACGTTTACCAAAAGCCTTAACTGCTCCCGATTGGTCAGCCTCTATTGCTTTTTTATATCGCAAGCGCCATGGTAATGCACAACTTGAGCCAGTTAAAAATATCCAATTAATTGCTCTAGAGCAACTGTGTCAAGTTGATATTCAAAAGCAAAAAATTTGGGAAAATACCGAACAGTTTGTAAAAGGTGCACTGGCCAATAATGTCTTATTAACAGGTGCACGTGGTACCGGTAAATCATCTTTAGTAAAAGCCTGTTTAAACGATTTTGCAGCAGCTGGTTTACGTTTAATTGAAATTGATAAAGATGATTTAGTCGATTTACCAGACATTATTAATTTAGTGGCCGATAGGTCAGAACGATTTATTATTTTCTGTGATGACTTAAGTTTTGATGAGGGTGAACCTGGCTATAAAGCATTAAAAAGTGTTTTAGATGGATCGATTGCGGGTACAGGTACTAATGGCAATGTGCTTATTTATGCCACTAGTAATCGACGCCATTTGTTGCCTGAATATATCAAGGAAAATTTGCAATATCAGCATCAAGAAAATGGTGAAGTGCATCCTGGTGAGGGTACAGAGGAAAAAATCTCTTTATCCGAACGTTTTGGTCTTTGGGTAAGTTTTTATCCGTTTAGTCAGCAAGATTATTTAGCTATCGTAGATCAATGGTTGCTAAGTCTAGGTCAATCTCAGGACGATGTTGCAAAATCGCATCCTGAAGCCTTAATTTGGGCACTAGAGCGTGGTTCTAGAAGTGGTAGGGTAGCATTTCAGTTTGCTAAAGACTATTGTGGTCGAATTGCTTTGCATCGCTCTGCTAAGCGCCCTTAATGATGACGGTCTCATCCAATACATCTACAATGGCAACCGAGGTCGATAGCCAAGATAAGCGCCCCCTTCAGCATGTTGCAGTGGGGGTATTATGGCGTGATCAACAGTTTTTAATGACCTCACGTTCACAAGGTCGAGTGTATGAGGGGTATTGGGAGTTTCCTGGTGGTAAGTTAGAAGCAGGTGAAACTGTTGAACAAGCCTTAATTCGGGAGTTAGAAGAAGAATTGGGTGTTGTGGCAACTCAAATTGTGGCTTGGCGTGAACTAGAAGTGAGTTACCCTCATGCACGAGTGTTATTGCATTTTTGTAAAGTTTTAGCATGGACCAATGATTTGGATTTAAAAGAGGCACAACAAGCTAGTTGGCAACAAATTCCAGTCACAGTGAGCCCTGTATTACCAGGCTCTTTGCCTGTACTTGAATGGATTGAGCAAGAAATATAGTTGCTTTAAGCGTAAAAAACCTATTTAACGAATAGGTTTTTTTATTTATTCTTCTATGTCAGTTGAAGGTTTTTCTGGAACTCTAAAGTCTTCATTGGCCCAAGCGACAAAATCGGAGTTTTTGCAATAAGCACTACAAAATGGCCGATAAGGGTTGCTAGCAGCATAAACAGAATCTCCAGCACAATTAGGACATCTCACTAATTTAACTGGCACTGAAGCATTAGTGCTAAAGTGATTTGAATGAGAGTCTGAAGTCATGTTAGCAACTGATTTTAAGAGCACAAAGTGAGTTCAACGGGGGTAGAGTCGCTTCTAGCTTGCAAGCGTCCATCTTGTAATAATTGCAAAAAGCGAATCGAGAACATTAAACGGTTACCGCTAATTTCAGGTATTAAATCATAACTTGGGTTGACGGCCACACGTAATAACTGGCAAGTTCTGCCAAGTGGTAAGTTTTGTTGAAATACTCCGTTAGTGGCAATTACTTTTTGCGGTGCACCCGACTCACGTAACATATGCAATAGTAGTTTAATCGCACTTTCCATGGGAAATAAAGAGCGTGCCCAGCTGGCCAATTGTGCCTGACGGCTACCTGAAGATTTTTGTAGCCAAAAATAATAGGCCGGAAGATCGAATTCGCAGG
>JALQUL010000096.1 GCA_023260735.1 Limnohabitans sp.
CAGCACCTGGACTAAAAGAAAAACGTCCCGAACTTCCCACTAGCTCTGTATTAAATGGAGACAACAATCCTTGGTCTGCCGACCTAGATTATTTAGTTTTTCAAGGCATTCCTTTTGCGAACGAAACTGTTTGGTTCCATCACGCTACTCAAACACTTATCCTCACCGATTTATGCCAATGGTGGCAAGGAGACATTAGCTTAAGTGCAAAAATATTCAATACGCTCACTGGAGTGCGTCAACACTTTGATGCACCTCGTACCGTTCGTTTATTGGTAAAAGATAAAGTAGCAGCACGTAAAATTGCAGAACAAATTTTCCAATGGCCAATTAAAAGAGTCATTTTTGCGGACAACAGCATTATTGAACAAAATGCTAAAGCTTTACTTGAGCAGGCTTTTAAGCATTTTTAACAATCAGAATGTGTTAGGTTCAACTATTAAAGTTTTAAAGTATTGAATTTAAAAGCTCGACGGCTTTGTAACTTCTTTTTCATCAATCACTTCACGTGGATTTAATGGTTGTTACAACTAATCATGAGCGAACAAGTGGAATGAATTAGAATAAAACAAAGCTGAACTAATGTTCTAGGCTTATTGCTTCATATCGATTTTATTAAGCACCAAAATGAAAATCCTCAAACGCTCATCGTTTTTAAGATTGTTACCCTTATTGGCTTTATTTGGCCTTAGCGCTTGTGCAAGTTTGCCTTCTGAACAAGGTTTTGCACAAATGTTGCAATCTTGGCAAAATGCCGATATTAACCAGTTTTTAATGCAAACCGGCCCAGCACAAAAAATTGATGAGCTACCCAATGGCTCAAAAATGTACACTTTCACCAAGTTACAACAACAAAATAATGCGGTAGTGTTAAATGCTGGCTACCCCTTATTTGGCTATGATGATTTTTATTACAATGACCCCTATATTCCGCCTAGCAGAAGAAGATACAGTTCTTTTGGCTTATGGTTGAATGCACCCGTTATCATCAACAGCCAACCTGTCATTTCTTGCGTCTTTAGTGTGACTGCCAATCAAGAACAGAAAATAATTGCCAGCCGATTCGAGGGCTTTGGTTGCAAAGCACAACTTAATCCACAATTAATTACCGTACCTACTACGCCCAACACTCAATAAAAATCTTCAACAAAAGTAAAGACTCTAGTTTGCAACATCTTGGACTAGAATAAAGAGCAATTTAATTCAAGGTTACATTATTTGGAACCTGTAGTAATACAGAAGCAGCATCCACTGCATCGGTCTCGTTTGGGTGTGCAGGCCTTAATCCTAAACCATCAAAACCGATAGCTCCACCCATTTTATTCTCAGTTACATTGGCATCGGTTGCAAAAGGCCCAACAGAACCAACCGAGACCACTAGTCTAAAATTTAAAGCATAAAAGCCTTCGGTAATTCCGAAATGTTGTATCAAAAGACGGGTGAGCGTTTTGTTATCTACAAATTCTTCCTCTAAGTCACTTAAATGGGGATTGTTTTCTGTGGGATTCATTAATAAAAATTCGCTATCAGTGATTACTTGATTTTAATGCTTCTTAGCAAGCTAAAGCATTATTACCTTTTGAATTGAAGCATTGATTCAGCATTTTAAGCAACAAAGGCATCTGTAAAAGTTCATGTGTATCGAATGGCAGCAGCTAATAAAATTTTTTGTATTTTACTCCTTAGATGATAGGGCTCTAATACCTCCACATCACTGCCAAATCGAAGAATATCACCAATTAACTCTCTATCATCAGCATATGGAAACACCAGTTCATAAGTACCATCGTCTAAAAATCTAGCTCTTTGTAGAGGATGCCAAACCTCTTCTTTTACCCATCTAGCCCGCTCAGCAGAAAACAGCAACTTTGCGCTCTGATTGGCCTGCCCACCAAAAATTCCGTATCCCGCACCAATTGCATTTTCTAAAACATTAGGCTCTACTTCAATAGCGTCTTGCCCAACACTTTGTACGCCTTGTATTGCATCAACGCTAAAGCTTCTGACTGCGCAGCGGCTATGGCACCAAGCTAATAAATACCAATTGTCACGGTAATGAATGAGTTTTTGAGGTGATAGCTCTCGGTCTTGTGATTGACCATTTTGCCTGGAATAATGCTTGATCACTATTTTTTGCCGTCCTAGAGTAGCGGCTGCCAATGACTCAAAAAATTGTGGCTGAACCGACCTTTTACCAGCATGCAAAATTTTAATTCTTTTACTTGCATCTCGGCTATCAAGTCCTTTTTGTTTCATTAACTCATCTAATCGTTGCTGAATAGGGCTTAATTTAGGGCCTAATAAGCCAGGTTGTAATTGCTCCAATAATTGCTGCAAGGTCACTAAAGCTAAAATTTCTTCCTGATTAAACCAAAGTCCTGGCAAGGCATTCATTGCATGATCTTGGCTTAAAACATAACCGTTTTTATCTCGATCAAAAACAATCGGCACACCCAATTGATCTTTGAGTTTGGTGATATCGCGATTCAATGTGGATTTAGAGATTTCAAGCTCCTCCATTAAATACGTGACACTACGAGCTTGGTTTTGTGCCAATAATTGGCTGTACTTTAATAATCTCACAATTTCAC
>JALQUL010000198.1 GCA_023260735.1 Limnohabitans sp.
CCAGCGGCTTCCACGTCGTCTTTGTCGTATTGACTCACCGCCGATTCACTACCGGGCTGCTGATAAAGCGGGCAAAAATCAGTTAATTTACCTGGTGCAATTAACACACCCCCCGCATGCATACCCACATTTCGAGTAAGCCCCTCTAACTCTTGAGCCAAACTTAAAAGCGTTTTAACGTCTTCCTCTTTTTCAAGGCGTTCCGCCAAAGCAGGCTCTTGGGTAATGGCTTCTGCAATGGTGATATGAGTGCCCGGTTTATTGGGAATGAGTTTACTAATACTGTCACAAAAGGTGTAACTAAAATCAAGTACACGGCCCACATCGCGAATCGCACCACGTGCAGCCATGGTTCCAAAGGTGGCAATTTGACTCACCGCATCTTTGCCGTATTTTGCCTTTACATAATCAATCACGCGATCTCGATTACCTTGGCAAAAGTCAATATCAAAGTCAGGCATTGAAACCCGCTCTGGATTTAAAAACCGCTCGAACAGTAAATTGTATTGAAGTGGATCAAGGTCAGTAATACCTAATGAATAAGCCACTAAAGAACCCGCTCCAGAGCCACGACCTGGCCCCACAGGACAATCATTTTGTTTGGCCCAGTTAATGAAGTCACTCACAATTAAAAAATAACCAGGAAAGCCCATATTTAAAATCGTTTTGATTTCAAATTCAAGACGGTCTTGATACCGCTGAAGCTGAGCCTGACGTTGGACTTGATCGGGATACAAAGTGAGCAGACGTTTTTCTAGACCTATTTGCGACTCATATCTGAAATACTCTTCTGGTGTCATGGTTTTACCATCTACCAAAGGAATAGGAAAATGGGGTAACTGTGGCTTACCCAAAACCAAACTTAAGTTACAACGTTTGGCAATTTCTTGAGTGTTGGCCAAGGCACTTGGAATATCGGCAAATAAGGCCTGCATTTCAGCTTGCGACTTAAAATATTGTTCTCGGGTAAATTTTCTAATCCGTTTAGGGTTAGCTAAGATTTCACCCTCAGAAATACACACTCTCGCCTCATGAGCATCATAGGCTTCTGGAGTTAAAAATTGCACGGGATGAGTAGCCACTACTGGTAATTGCAAACGACTTGCTAACTGCACCGCTAAGCCCACATGTGCTTCGTCTTCTGGTCTGCCAGCCCTTTGTAACTCTAGGTAAAATCGATGAGGAAACACAGCAGCCATTAACATCGCTGTTTCGCGGGCTTTATGTTCATCCGATTGCATCAAAGCCTGACCTATTGGACCATTTTGTGCACCGCTTAATAAAATTAAGCCTTCATTGAGTTCTTTCAACCATTGCCACTTAACTGTCGCTAATGTTTTTCCTGCATTTTGAGTCCAAGCTCTGGCTAGCACTTCACTTAAATTTAAATAACCTTGATGCGATTGCACCAAAATTAAAACCTTGCAACCCGCCGCAAACTCAAAAGGTAAATCGGATATATAAACCTCAACACCAATAATGGGTTTAACCCCTTTTGACCTGGCCGCCTTATAAACCTTTAAGGCACCAAACAAATTACTTAAATCAGTGAGCGCAATAGCACCTTGTTGGTCGTCCACACAGGCTTGCACTACCTCATCAATTCGGATTGCGCTATCAACAATAGAAAACTCGGAATGCAAACGTAAATGACAGAACATAATTAATTAGCTTTAACTAAAAACAAATAGATGGGGCAAAATTGCCTATACAGGTAGCCACCCTAGGCTGTAAAACAATACGCAAAATGGGGACTGGTGTTGATATTTTTTTTAGATATTATCCTTGATTGAAAGTCCTAACAAAATTCTTTTATGCGATTCATGCAGGCAATCTTTCTAGGCAACTTGCATTTTTTGAATTTGCCAATTACCCTTATGCAAATATTGCATAAGTAAGTGTGTAAATTCAATTTGAAAACGGTAAAAACCCCGATGCCTATTTTTTTGATGTAAGGTTATAGTACGATTCACATAGTTGCTCTAATTAGTATGATTCAAATTAAATGCTATTAGGCAACTGGGCAAGAATCCTGCAAATCATTTGCTATTTCTGCACATCGCTGTTTATACATTTTGGTTATTCTTGTTGGTTAATATTCACAATTTATTGAAAGAGAGCTTATGTCAAGCAATAAACAAAAAATCGCACTAGCCGCAGCTTTAGGCTTTGGCGTGTTACTCGCTACTCCAGCATTTGCTGGCAAAACCCTTGATAGCATCAAAGCTAAAGGCGTTGTAACTTGCGGCGTCAACACTGGTTTGGCCGGTTTCTCAGCTGCTGACTCAAACGGCAAATGGAGCGGTCTTGACGTTGACGTCTGCCGTGCATTGGCTGCTGCTGTTTTAAAAGACTCTGAAAAAGTTAAATATGTGCCTTTAAATGCACAACAACGTTTCACCGCTCTACAGTCTGGCGAAGTTGATATTTTGTCACGCAACACCACTTTCTCTTTAACCCGTGATGCTTCATTGGGTTTAACTATTACCACACCTAACTACTATGATGGTCAAGGTTTTATGGTAACTGCTAAAAGCAAAATCAAAAGCCCTAAACAATTAAAAGGTCAAACAGTTTGCGTTCAATCTGGTACAACCACCGAGAAAAACTTAACTGACTACTCAAAAGCCAACAAACTTAACATTAAACCAGTTATTTTTGAAAAATTAGAAGCAGCTGAAAACGCTTACTTCACTGGTCGTTGTATTGCATACACCACAGACGCTTCTGGCTTGGCTTCTACTCGTAACAAAGTAGCCAAAGATCCAAAAGAACACGTGATTTTACCTGATCTTATCTCTAAAGAACCTTTAGGCCCAATGGTACGCCGAGGTGATGACGACTGGTTTGCCATTGTTAAATGGACCATGTACGGTATGTTAGAAGCCGAAGAATATGGTGTTACTCAAGAAAATGTTGACACTTTAAAAACCACCTCAACTGACCCAGTAGTTCAACGTATGTTAGGTGCTGGCAATGAAGATACAGGCAAATTATTAGGCCTCGATAAAGACTGGTTAGCACGCGCAATTAAAGCTACTGGTAACTACGGCGAAAGCTTCGAGCGTCATGTAGGTCCTAAATCAGCTTTAGGCTTACCACGTGGCATTAACAACCTCTGGAACAAAGGCGGCTTAATGTACGCTTACCCAGTAAGGTAATTTAAAAACCCACGCAAACCACGGCACAGAATTTCACCATTCTGTGCCGTGGTTTATTTTTGATGTAATCATTTTTAACTGTTTAGAGCAAGATTGTCTATGACCACTCAACAGCCTACAAAAAAAAATAATTGGTCTTGGCGTAGCCAAGCCTTTAGAGGCGTAATTTACCAAATTTTAGCGGTTACGCTAATTATATTTTTGGTCTGGTTTTTAGCCAGCAATACCCTACACAATATGAAAACCCGTGGCATTCAAAGCGGGTTTGACTTCTTATTTGGCACCACCGGTTTTGATGTAAGTGAAAGCTTATTTGCTTTTGACTCTAGCGAACCCCTTTGGATTGCTTTTATGGTGGGCATCAGCAACATGCTGCGTGTGGCAGTCGTTGGTATTATTTTAACTACTATTTTGGGCACCCTTTTAGGTGTGGGCCGCTTTTCTAGAAACATTTTGGTGCGTGGCAGTTGCCTCACCTGCTACGGCGACTGCGTGAAAAA
>JALQUL010000263.1 GCA_023260735.1 Limnohabitans sp.
GGAGGCTCTTTAGGCCGTAAAGACGCAACTGGACGAGGCGTTTTTACGGTAGGTGTTGAAGCAGCTAAACATACCGGTTTAGACATTAGTAAGGCCAAAATTGCGATTCAAGGTTTTGGTAATGTGGGCGGTGTAGCAGGCCGTTTATTTGCAGAAACAGGTGCAAAAATTGTGGCTGTACAAGATCATGGTGGCACTATTTATTCGGGTGCTGGAATTAACGTGGCTGCATTATTGGCACATGTTGCAGCTAACGGCAGCGTGGCTGGCTTTGCCCAAGCCGAGGTCATTGCCAACGAGCTATTTTGGGAAGTCGATTGTGACATCTTAATTCCAGCAGCACTAGAATCACAAATTACCACCGCTAACGCACACAAAATAAAAGCCTCAATGATTATTGAGGGGGCCAATGGCCCCACTACACCTGCGGCCGATGATATTTTACAAGAACGTAATATTTTAGTGTTACCCGATGTGATTGCCAATGCAGGTGGAGTAACGGTCAGTTATTTTGAGTGGGTACAAGATTTCTCTAGCTTCTTTTGGGATGAAGAGGAAATTAATAAACGCCTTGTCAAAATTATGCAAGAAGCCTTTGCCGCCGTATGGCAAGTGGCCCAAGACAATAAAGTAAGTCTTAGAACAGCGACTTTTATTGTCGCATGTAAAAGAATTTTGCATGCTCGTGAGTTAAGAGGTTTATATCCATAAAGTGATCACAAAATTAAAATAACTTGACAAATTCAGCCATATTATTTAAATTTGTGATCACAAATTAAAAATATGGTTGAATTTTATGAACCCCTCCTTAATTAAATTTCTCAATGAAAATCGGATTCATGAGGTCGAATGTGTCATTCCCGATATGACTGGAATTGCACGAGGCAAAATTTTGCCTCGTGATTTATTTTTATCGGCAGGTGAAATACGTCTGCCTAAAAGTGTCTTACTTAACACGGTCAATGGACAGCAACCCGATAATGGACCTTATGTAGGAGATACCGACCCCGATATGGTCTGTGTACCCGATGCCGACACCGTCAGGATAGTCCCTTGGGCCGCAGAGCCTGTGGCAGTGGTCATTCACGACTGCCAAGAGTGGGATGGCTCATCGGTCGCGCTCTCGCCCAGAAGTGTATTACGTAAAGTATTAAAGCTCTACCAAGACAAGGGTTGGGATCCTATTGTGGCGCCTGAGATGGAGTTTTATTTGGTAGCCAAACAGAATAATCCTCATGAGCCACTTCAACCTCCATTAGGTAGAACGGGTAAACCAGAGGCTGGCAGGCAAAGTTACTCAATTGATGCAGTCAATGATTTTGATCCATTTTTTATGGAGCTTTCTAATTTTTGTAGCCAGCATCAACTCGGCGTAGAAACCTTGATTCACGAAGCTGGCCCTGGCCAAATGGAAATTAATTTTTCTCATGGTGCGCCCTTAGATTTAGCCGATAGAGTGTTTTTATTTAAACGCACCGTCAGGGAAACCGCTTTGCGCCACGGCATATTTGCCACCTTTATGGCTAAACCCATGGAGCAAGAACCCGGTAGCGCCATGCACATACACCAAAGTATTATTGATAGCTCCACAAGACAAAATATTTTTAGTTTAGCGGACGGTAGCGCCAGTCCTTACTTTGAACAATACATTGCAGGCCTACAAAAATATATTCCGCAACTCATGCCTATGTTTGCCCCTTATGTGAACTCTTACAGGCGTTTATCACCGTTTATGTCAGCACCTATTAACGTGCGCTGGGGTAATGATAATCGCACCTGTGGCATCAGAATTCCAAAATCTGGCGCATCGGCTAGGCGGGTAGAAAACCGAGTGCCTGGTGTAGATGTCAACCCCTATTTAGCAATGGCCGCCACTTTAGCCTGCGGTTATTTGGGTATGCATGAACAATTAAGTGCTAGTGCCCCCACCATTGATAGCGCGTGGAATGTGAGCCATGAACTGCCTAGACATCTTGAAGATGCAATTGAAGCAATGCGAGCCTGCGAGCCAATGCATGAAGTTTTAGGCAGTGCTTTTGTAGAAGCCTTTTGCGCAGTAAAAGAACTAGAGTATGCCACCTACAACCGAGTCATTAGCTCTTGGGAGCGCGAACATTTATTGTTGTTAGTTTAATAATAACGCCTTTTGCGTTTTACCGCAACAGCCCTCTTGAACCAGTTGTAAAAAATTAAAAGCTCTTATGAAAACCATCATTAGCCCGCAAAAATTAGCCCAATTAACAGCCCATGAACAAGCTCTATTTGTAGAGCGCAACCCTATTTCCAAAGCTATTTCTGAACGTGCCAACCAACATTTAATGTTTGGCGTACCACTGCATTGGATGAATGATTGGTCCACACCTTTTGCGCTACATGTCACTCGTGCTCAAGGCGCCACTTTAATAGATGCGGACAACCATGAGTTAATTGACTTTTGTTTGGGTGATACGGGTGCTATGTTTGGGCACTCGCCCCCTGCTGTAGCAAAAGTCCTGAAAGAACAAGCTACTCAGGGTTATACGGCTATGCTGCCAAGTGAAGACGCTGCTGTGGTAGGAGAATTATTAGCTCAACATTTTGATTTACCCATGTGGCAATTTGCCATGACAGCGACCGATGCCAATCGTTTTGTTATACGCTGGATGAGAGCCCTTACTCAGCGTCCTACTTTATTGGTGTTTAACGGTTGTTACCACGGTACAGTTGATGATGTTTTTGTAGATTTAATCGACGGTAAAGCCACCCAGCGCAACAGCTTATTAGGGCAAGTACATGACCTTACCCAAACCACACGGGTGATTGAGTTTAACGATTTAACCGCATTAGAAAATGCACTAGCAGTTGGTGATGTGGCCTGTGTCTTAGCCGAACCCGTCATGACTAATATTGGCATGGTACTACCTGAGCCTGATTTTTGGCATCAAGCCATTGAACTGATTCATCAGTATGGCAGTTATTTAGTAATGGATGAAACCCACACGATTAGTAGTGGTCCCGGCGGTTATTGCAAAGCCAACCAGATAGCCCCCGATGCTTTGGTGGTTGGTAAACCTTTAGGTGGAGGTATACCCTGTGCTGCTTACGGTTTCAGTCAAAACTTAGCGACGCTAGCTGTCGCTACGAAACAAAAAGCTCCACCTGGACACTCTGGTATCGGTACTACCCTCACTGCTAATGTTTTAGCTATGAAAGCCATGCGGGCCACCTTATCAGAAATAATGACACCCGCTACTTATGCGCCTATGCATCAACTCGCTCATGTTCTAGCAACGGGTTTAGAAGCCATTATCCAAAAACATCAATTGGCTTGGTGTGTAAGTCAAGTGGGGGCTAGAGCAGAATTTCAGTTTTGTGAAAATCGGCCACAAAACGGTTCACAAGCAGAGGCGGCCATGAATCCAGCACTTGAGCATTACATCCATTTGTATTTACTTAATCGAGGTATTTTAATTACCCCTTTTCATAATATGATGTTAATTTGCCCTGCCACTACTCATCAAAATGTGCAACAATTATTAGCTTGTTTTGATCAAGCTGTCAGCAGCTTAACTATTGGCTAAATCACATTTTATGAGCGCACAATCAGAGTCCTCTTTAGTTCAAAAAACCCAACCCAAGCTCCATACAGCTAATCCACAAGACCCACTCAGCACAAGTAGCACTCAGCAAGATGCGATTTATCTACAACTAAGACAATGGATTACTGTAGGGAAATTTTTACCAGGCGAACGACTCAAAATCAGAACAGTCGCCAGCCAAATGCAAGTCGGTGAAATGCCAGTTCGAGCGGCCTTGCAACGTCTGGCGGCCGAAGGGGCTTTAATCAATAGTCCAAATGCGGGAGTTGCTATTCCTCAACTTTCGCTACCGGAATTTGATGACCTGCTTCAAATGCGCTTATTACTAGAGGGGGAAGCAGCAGAAAAAGGCAGTATTCGATTAAGCACATCACAATTACAACAGCTGCAATCCTTGTGCGAACAAATGCAATGCAGTCTTGAAAAAAAAGATGCCTCTGCTTATTTAGCCACCAACGAAGATTTTCATATTATTTTATATAAAGCCGCAGGTTCGCCATTATTGTTTCAACTCATAGATACCCTATGGTTAAAAGCTGGACCTATTTCCAACCAGTTATTTGAAACCGAAGCCGCTTATCCTGTACTTAATCAAGCACATCAAGAATTAATGTTCGCTTTAAAGAACACCGATAGCCAAGGTGTAAGAAGAGCCATTGAAAAAGATATTTTTGTGGCTAGTCAATTTGTAAGAGCTCAGATTAAGAAAAAAACCTAAGAGCATTCAGGTATGATGCTGATTTTGATATGCATAGCCATTGCTATGGATAAAAAAACCCATGAAATTGCTCATACAGGCCCGTAACATAAATGAATCTCTCCAAGTTCGCTTTTTACAACTAATTGCACTAAACTGAACTTGTACTATTTTTTACGAGTTTGTGTTTTATTTTGGTTGTTCAAATTTTAAACAATCCACTTGAGACCATTTACACAAGGGGTCTTTATGACAATCAAAACGCTTAATCAAGCATCTATCGCTCCCTCAATTGGCTTTTTAGACAAAGAGCGCACCATTGCGCATTCTGGGTTTAACCGCTGGTTAGTTCCTCCTGCCGCTTTAGCAATTCATTTATGTATTGGTATGGCCTATGGTTTCTCTGTATTTTGGCTACCTTTATCAAAGGCATTAGGTATTAAACAAGCCATCGCCTGCAGACCTGAGGTTGGATTTTTTCAAGAGTTATTCATTACCAGCTGTGACTGGAAAATTTCTACCTTAGGCTGGATGTACACGCTATTTTTTGTTTTATTAGGTTCTTCTGCAGCCCTATGGGGTGGTTGGTTAGAACGGGTTGGACCTCGTAAAGCGGGTGTAGTTAGTGCTTTTTGTTGGTGTGGGGGTTTATTAATTTCTGCCTTGGGTGTTCATCTTCATCAATTTTGGATGATGTTATTAGGCTCGGGGGTAATTGGCGGAATTGGTTTGGGGCTAGGCTATATCTCGCCTGTTAGCACATTAATTAAATGGTTCCCTGACCGTCGTGGTATGGCCACTGGGATGGCGATTATGGGTTTTGGTGGTGGTGCAATGATTGGATCTCCACTGGCCACCGAACTCATGGCTTATTTTGCCACCGATACCAATGTAGGTGTTGCGCCAACATTTGTCGCAATGGCGGTAATTTATTTTATTTTTATGATGGGTGGTGCATTAACTTACCGTGTACCACCAACAGGCTGGAAACCTACGGGCTGGACAGCACCGCTTGCAAACTCACATAACACCATGATTACCAACCGTCACGTTCATGTTAAAAAAGTGTGGGGAATCCCTCAGTTTTGGCTTTTGTGGATGGTACTGTGTATGAATGTGTCTGCTGGTATTGGGGTAATCGGCATGTCTAGCCCTATGCTTCAAGAGGTTTTTGGTGGGCATTTAATTGGCCTTGATCAACATTTTGCAGACTTAGATAAAACGCAGCTAGCAGCCATTGCTGGTGTTGCAGCTGGCTTTACTGCATTATTAAGTTTATTTAATATTGGTGGCCGTTTTATATGGGCTAGTTTCTCCGATAAATTAGGTCGTAAAACCACCTATTTTGTATTTTTTGTTTTAGGTGGTTTGTTATATGCCAGTATTCCAAGCAGCGCAGCTATGGGTAGCAAACTTTTATTTGTAAGTGCCTTTTGTATTATTTTAAGTATGTATGGTGGTGGGTTTGCTACTATACCGGCCTACTTAGCTGATTTATTCGGTACTCAAATGGTGGGGGCGATTCATGGCCGTTTGTTAACTGCATGGGCTACAGCAGGTATTTTAGGCCCTGTGGTGGTCAACTATATGCGTGACTATCAACTAAGTTTAGGCCTACCGCGCGAACAAGTTTATAACCAAACTATGTATATTTTGGTGGGCATGTTAGTCATTGGGTTTATTTGTAATTGGCTAGTTAAACCAATTGATGCCAAATATTTTATGACCGATGAAGAACTAATCCAAGAGAAAAAACTAGCGCACGAAAAAGCCAGTAGCAACGAAGTGCAAGGCAGTGGAGCTCAAGGTATGGAAAATAATGTCTTATGGGTATATTTGGCTTGGGCTGCTGTTGGTATTCCATTAGCATGGGGTGTTTATCGCACAGCTAAAAGTGTGGCTAAATTCTTTTAATTTCAAACTCATTCAGGTATAAAAAAGGGTGACATGAATGCCACCCTTTACAATCACCTTGAAGAAACTCAGTTTTTCAACTCTGCTTAGAAGTTATGGACTAAAACCAAATTGTATTGACTGTTGCTGGTGTTATCAGCTAATTTTGCTTTACCGTAATCTAAATAAACAGCTGAACGCTTGCTTAAAGCATATTTAACAGATGCTTCTGTGAAATCTGATGCATCACGTTTGCCATAGTTCAAACCAAATGTAACTGGACCTACTGGTGCAGAAATACTGGCGGTTACAGCAGCTTTATCGCTATTGCCTTTACCACGACGCTTGCTGTCGTAACCTAAGCCTAATTTAGCCATACCCAAGTCGTAACTAGCACCTAAGTCAAAGCTGTTCTTAGTTTTATCGCCTGTCCATGATTCATTTTTGCTGTTGATATAACGACCAGCCACTTTTACAGGACCTGCAGCATACACCAAAGCCAAGCTAGCAGATTTTGTTGTAGGTGTGGTAGATCCGTCAGTTGCTGTTTCAAAATAAGCAACACTAGCACGAATACCACTGATGTCGGCTGTTGTGTAGGTTAAGTAGTCAGCAGCTTCGCGGCTGAAAACTTCTTTGTTGTTGCTTGAATATGGATTATCCCAAAGCCAGTTGTCGCCAACTAAACCGACATCACGTGCCAATGTGCTAGTACGTGTGTTTTGATAAGCCAATGAACCCCATGAAGAAGACAATGTCATTGCGCTATCTTCTTTAGTTAGATTGCCACCACGTGCGCTGTTACCTTTGAATTGTGTGTAAGCAGATAACTTTAAACCATCACCTAAGTCCTCCGTTAAACTAATACGAATGCTGTTGGAATCTAATACCAAACCTTTAGAACCATCGATTGATTTTAAGTAACCAGCAGCTATAGTACCATTTACAGTTGCTGTAGATTGAGCGCTTGCAACACCTGCACATGCCATTAAAAGGCAAGATACAACGATTTTATTCATTTCTAATTTCCTTGAAGTTTTAGTTAAATAGGAAGCATTTTTAATCAACTGCTTTAATTAAAAATAGTTAATCTTCCTTGCAATACCTTCTCTAAGAAAGTAGTCTTTATTAACGCATTTCAACATAACAAGCTAATTAAAAATATATGAAATTTTTATGAAATAGCAACACAAAAAAAGGCACAACCTTTCGGTTGCGCCTTTCTCATCACTACTAGGACCAACACTACTAACAACACAAAACCATTTAGATTCAATCCTACTATTTAGAGTTTTAAACTCACTCCTGCTTTAGTCGTAATATATCCAACGGCAGCGCCAAACTTGTTGTTGTAGTTGGCGGTGATTAAAGGGTCTAAAGTATCTTTTACCTTGTTATGAATACCACCCCAATCACCTGCGTGTTGAAAATTACTCATTAAATAAGTCCAGCCATTGAGCTCGTCAACTGCTTGTAAACCAGTGGACTCACCACCTGCAGGAATAGACATAATTCTTGATAATTCTTTGGTATCTACGTTATAGGCCCATAAAAAATTATTCACATGCTGACCACTGTCCTCGCCAATAAACAAGGTTCTTAGTTTTTCAGAAAACTTTAAATTATCGGGGTTAGCAATTTTGTTGGGGTTTGCCGTATTACCTAATTCATCAGAGACAATATCTTCTCCAGTAATTAAAGCTTTGGTATTTTTAGGCATCCAATCAGAAGCAATTTTTTGACCTGTTTCATCTTTCAGTCCACCGGTCAATTGCAACTGCATTACCGCTCCCGCTTTAAGAGCCTTTTCTAATGCAATACCATTACCCTCGGTAAAACCTTTAGCACCTACCACCATAGAGTCTTGTATATTTTGTAAAGCACTATAGGCAATTTTATCTTTGATGTTAACGGTTGTACCCTCCATTTTAGAGAAACCTAAACTAGCTCCAACAAAAGCGGCATAACGATGCGTTTCTAAAAACGCAGCTGCTTTTTCCATACCTGGCTTTAACTTGATCCACTCTGTTTTACCGTTAGTCGTGACCTTTTTAAAACTACTGTCTTGTGGATCCTTAGGCATTACTTCCATAATGTCAGTTGGTTTTAATATGTTAGCTAATTTTTCAATCTCTGCACTGCTTGCATGACCTAAATTAAGCCATGTTAAATTAGCTGCTGGAGCTGCTGGGTCAATAGTAAAACCAGAACCTACTTTGGCCACATATAAAGTACCCACCGATAAGTCACGCGCTTTATCTGCAACAAATACAAATAAGCCACCGTTGGTCGCATCATCACCCATTAATGCAGTGCGCTCATCGGGCATTATTTGTACCAACTCATGAGAAATTCTTCCCATGTTGTAATGTTTTTTAATACTAGCAGTGCCATCTGGATTCACTTTCACCTCTGGCATATGACCATAGTGATAAGGATTGGCTTTAGTTGAATCGCCATATAGGTTTTCGCTAAAAGCTTTAAAGTTAACATTGGTAGCTGCTGTAAAGGCATCGGGCTCATACTCTTCACTCGATAAATGGGTGCCCCATGGCGATAAACTGGCACCGCAGGTAATCCATAATCCATTCACTTTGGAGGTGTCTACATTATGATATTTGACCAAGGATAACTGACCCGTTTTAGGATCTTGATCTAATGTTAATACGGCAATGGGTGAAGGCAACTTGCCATACATATCAGTCTTACGATCTTGAGCAAAATTGGTATATTCAAACTGCACCACAGCAAAAACAGCCTTACCTTTTACACCCTTTACTTTTGCATTAGGTACGCTTAATAAAGAGGTACCATCTGGTGCATCAGAGAAAAATTGACGCTCTTTACCAGTCACTGTTTTGTCAATAATTGGTTGATTGTTAATATCAAAATAAGCACCAGCCAACATTTTTCCACCATTGCCGTCAGGAACTTCGCCACCTGTAATAAAAAATGGTTGATAGGCCAACTCATGTTTTACTTTTTTGCCATTGTTATATTGAACAATCACCGAAGATGCAATACTGGTAGTTGCCATTGCCGCAGGATTGGATAAATTGGGCGCGGCCATAGACTCAAACTGTACCGACTGAATTTTTCCTAAACCGGGTGTTTTTGTGGCCTCTGCTAAACTGTGAAATGGGAATAAAGTGGCTCCGGCCATTAATGGGAACATTTGACGACGAGACAATACAAATGCTGCGCTATTTTTAGACATACTCATTCCTTTTTAATACACCAAAAAAATACAAGAGATAAGCCTTAGCATAAAAACACTTGATGGCATTATCATTAAGCTCGAATGACAAATTCATGACATCACCACTGGCTTATAAACTAAAAAAACAGCAATAGACCGTAGCAAAATACACGCAGTGTTAGGGCTTTGGCTTTGAATCTGGGATAATTAGGCTATGACCATTCAAAATTCTGCGGCTACGGCCCTTTCCTTCTCTTCTTTATCGCTAAGTCCTCAAATGCTCGAAAACCTCGAACGTTTAGGCTATACCTCTATGACGGCGATTCAGGCTGCTAGTTTGCCTGTGGCCTTATTAGGCAAAGATTTAATCGCCCAAGCGAAAACAGGTAGTGGAAAAACAGCTGCCTTTGCTTTAGCTTTATTGGCTAATATCAATCCTAGATGGTTTGCAGTTCAAGCTATGGTGTTATGTCCTACACGTGAACTTGCCGATCAAGTCACTACCGAACTTCGCCGCCTTGCAAGGGCCGAAGAAAATATCAAAATTGTGACTCTCTGCGGTGGTGTACCAAGTCGTGGTCAACGCGCCAGCCTAGAAAACGGTGCGCATATTGTGGTGGGTACGCCAGGTCGCATTATGGATCACCTTGATAGGCAAACCCTAGATATTGCAGCAGTTAATACATTAGTACTTGACGAAGCCGATCGAATGCTTGATATGGGCTTTTTTAATGACATCGTTACCGTAGTAAAGCAATGCCCACCAAAGCGTCAAACTTTATTATTTTCGGCGACTTATCCTATTGAAATTGAGAAGCTTGCAACTCAATTTATGAAGTCGCCACAAATGATTAAAGTGGAATCCTTGCACACCAATAATTTAATTGAACAACGTTTTTATCAAATTGAAGAACAAGACCGCTTAAGTAGCGTTGCGGTTTTACTTAATCATTTTAAACCTGTTAGCACTTTGGCCTTTTGTAATACCAAAGCCAAATGTCGTCAGCTCGCCGCTATGTTACAAGGCCAAGGTTTTAGTGCGCTTGAATTACATGGCGATCTAGAACAACGTGAGCGTGATCAAGTATTGGTGCAATTTGCCAACCGAAGCGCCTCTATTTTAGTGGCCACCGATGTCGCCTCTAGGGGACTTGACATTCAGCAGCTAGAAGCCGTTATCAATGTAGAAGTCACACCTGACCCAGAAGTGCATATACACCGTATTGGACGCACGGGTAGGGCTGGAGGTAGTGGCTTGGCACTCAGTTTGGTGAGTATGGATGAAATGGGTTATGTAGGTCGTATTGAAGAATACCAAAAACAAAACTCGCAGTTTTTCCCAATTAAAGAGCTTTATAGCGAAGCTCAAGAACCTTTGTTAGCGCCTATGGTCACCTTATTAGTTTTTGGTGGTCGCAAAGAGAAAATTAGGGCAGGCGATATTTTGGGTGCACTTACCAACCAAGACTTTGGAATTAGTTTAACCCGAGAGCAAGTAGGTAAAATTACTGTCACTGAGTTTTCTACTTTTATAGCCATTGAACGTAGCATTGCCAAACAAGCACTTGATAAGCTCAATAATGGCAGAGTAAAAGGTCGTAGTGTAAAAGCTAGAATTTTGTAAAACAAGGTTTATTTTTAAAAACTAAAAATTAAAAAAGCTTCATTATAAAAACTAATGAAGCTTTTTTTACTCATTTTTACACTTATGTTACTATTGAACTTTTACTTGGTAAGTTACCGCGCCTGAAGTGCCTGCTTGTATTACCCCTGTAAAATCCCATCGAATAATACCTGTACTATTAACGCTAGGTGCTGAACCAGTTGAATAGCTTGGCACAACACAAGTAATTAAGCCAGCAGGCAAAACACTTGGACAATTAGCCGACAAAAAAACGGTGTAACTAGGAGTTGCGTCATGAATACTGAAATTGGCTAGATCATGACTTGTGGTATTTAAAAATTGGATTTCATACTCTAAGACATGACCTGGTAAGGCAGCATTATTAGTAGAAAATGTTTGAGCCAAGGTCACATTTCTTACTTTTTTTATCAATTCTAAACTGCCCTTTGTCACTTGTACCTGATCAGTATTAATAAGTAGTTCTGACACTCCAATTAAACTATCGAGTTTAAAATTAGCTTTTAATTGAAACTCATATAAAGCAGCATCAGGCGCATTTTGCGGACTAAATACCTTCATTAACAAACAGAGTTCTTGATTCGCAACTACTGGTACTGCCTCTGTTAACAATTGATCTGAATCGTCAGTGTTTAAGTTGGCATCACAGTTTCCATCTAAATAAATGACCGCATTCCAACCTGTTAGATTCGGTGAACTATTAGCGGCCTGAATTAAGAAATCAACTATTCCTTTCGTACCTGGAGTAAACTGGTGAGACAATGTAACTGTACTTCCAGCGGCCACTGTTCTTTGATTATTACCGACCAATTTAGCTGAGACTACATTTCCAAAATTGACACCGCTAACACTTGAAGCAGCCCATACCAGACTAATCTTATCTAGGGCCCTATCATAGGATGCTTGAAAACTAGGTGCGACATTAGTTGACGTAAATGAGGTATTGATTTCTTCAATACAAATCGTGTCTCCTGAACTAACTGTTGAAGGAACATACAAGGTATAAGCACCATTACCTTGTGTAGTAGCATTTGTCAATACAGTACCCGAACAGTTGGTTAACTGAACAGTCACATTGCTAATACCCACTTCTAAACCATTCTGGATACCATCATTGGCACCTCCAGCTAAACCTATTCCAGCATCATTAAAAACAAATCCCGAAACACTTAACCCTTCAAATCGATTAATAAAAGTACATATTAAATCTGAACTTAATTTAACATGTGCAGCAGATATGGTAAAAGTTTGATCAGCTGTAATTTTACCAATCACGCTACCAGTAGGATTACCTGTTACACTTGCATTTTGATCAATACACACTGCTGACTCTAGCACCCAACCAAGTGGTACTGTTTCGGTTATTACAGTGTTAATGTTCGCAGCTTCTAAAGATTGCGCCACATTACTAGCTAAGATAGGTGCAGAACTAGCAGCCATCACACTGGTAGTGGTAACCGTACTACTTACAAAACCATTGTTACCACTGAATGTAAAAGTACCTATTGCTGCTTTACTGTGTTTAGCGATAGTTATTTTAGGCAATGCGACATTTTGTATCGTACAGCTAATATCATCCCCAGAATTAGGCCTAATTGTAAGCCCAGCTGTACTTATAAAAGCGGTAGCGGTAGTAGGTATAACGGTCGTACTCGCTATATTGGTATTTGAACAAATAATCGTACTTTGATAGGCACTTAATGTACTGGTAGAAGCCGAATCCATAATTTGTGTGAACACATAAGGCAATACACCTGCATCATAACTACTACTTGCAGTAAAACTACTAGCCACTCCAGAAGTTTGTACGCCTCCTCCAGGGCTATTGGTAGTAGAAGAAACTACCGTACCCGTAGTGGTTGCCAAATTAGTCGTTATTCCCAATCTTAATTCTGTAATGAACTGATCACTAGGATTCGCACGACTGGTTATAACCGAATTAACTTTAAGTTTAATAGGGCTGGTAATCAATAAGTTGGGACTAAACTCGCTAGTTGAATTAGCATTAGTAGCAGTTGATGTAATATAGGTACTACCAGATGAAGTCATTGTACCGGCAGGAATAACCAGTAAAAAATCAATCAAACCAGTTGTACTATTACCGTCCATATCACCAATTTGAGTACACACCCCACCAGCAGAAGTGACGGTATTTGCAACAAAGGTTTTACCTTCACCATAACAGAATATAGAACCATTACCGGAGGTATTTTTATTTCCAGTTGGGCAGCTTGTACTAGTTTGATCAGCAATAAAAAACTCTAAAGTTGCTGATGGAGGTGCACAACCTTTGATGGTGACATTACCAGAATCTAATGTAGCGGAAGATAACAGAGGGAAATTTTGCAAATTATTTGCCCCTGTATCTGTGTCATTTGAATCATTGACCGTGACTGCGTTTTGTGTTAAATCAATACCAAGAACGGAGTTACTAAAAATACTGTTTTTTGCAATAGTATTTACAGATCCACTTTTTATCGTAACTCCAGAACCTACGGTACTAGAACTAATTAAATTTTGACTAATGGTGTTATTGCTATTAGTTAATAATACACCTATACCATTGCTTGTGATATTGTTATTAATTAAACTTTGGCTGGTAGTAGAGCTTGCATTCGTTGTAAAGTTAATCCCAGCAACAGTATTATTTTCAATGTGATTTTTTTGAATAATAGTACTGGCATTATTATTAGAAATCAAAATACCCGATCCACTGTTTCGTATATTGTTTTCAGCAATACTAACGCTTACTGTATTGGAGTTCCAAATTAAAACACCCGCCTCTATTCCGTAACTTATTACATTGTTTTTAATTTGAATATTGCTTCCCCCGACTGCAATATCAATACCATGTCCTTGAGTTAACCCTGTGCTATTAAGACTATTTGCCCTAGTACCTAAAATATTGTTATTAATATTCAAATTGCTAATGTTAGCGGCAGTATTACCGGTTATTTGTGAAAAGCCTGCTGAAGGATTTCCAAAACCTAGGACTGCCATATTTTGTATGGTTCCATTTTGAGCATTAATAAATAGTCCCGATGTACTAGGGCCAATGGTACTTGTTAACTCTAACTCTGGCCTATTGACAGAGGTAATAGAGACATCATCTGCAGTACCTAAAACTCCATCTGCACCTACTCCTACTTCGCCACTATAACCCAACGTACCGGAGTTAGAGTCTATTACAGTAGTTGCATCCGTCAAGCTATAAGCTGTACCATCAATCGTTGTACCGTTATCGGTAATATTAATAGAGTTACTTGGAAGCGAGGAGTTTGAACTAATTGACCAATAAGTGTTAGCTCCTGCATTTTGTTCAAGTGTGGGTACAAATTTCATGATATTGTTACCCGTAATTGCATTGGAATTAGCGACAAACTGTCTGAGAGTCCCTTGAGCGAAGGTATCACCAACATTAGTCACTACATTGGGTGAAAATCCAAAATTAACATTGCTAACATTGGTTGGAGTTGCATTTATATTAACTCGTATCACATGTTCTTTTGAACTTAAAGTCGTAGTACCGGAATCTGATATTGATGCTTGCCTACCTGCAAAACAACTTCCGTTAGTTGGATTTACAGCATTAGTATCTAAATTTGGATCTGTGATGTGAGAAACATACGTTGAGTTAATACAAAAAGTTCCATAGCCTGCACCGCTAGCAACACCGCCATTGCCAGTTCCAGCACTTGCATAAGTTTGCTCTAATAAAGCAACACTACCTGTTGCATCGGTAGATGGGGCATCAACTGCTACATAATAATTTTGATTAAAGTTAACGACTGTAAAAGTGTAAGCACCAGTAACCGAGGTAGTGGTAGTATCAATTAAAGTACCTGTACTATCG
>JALQUL010000427.1 GCA_023260735.1 Limnohabitans sp.
GACGTGAGCCAGATTCTTGAGGATCATCGTCTTCCCCAGCCCGTTGGCGCCAATCATGATCAGATTGCGATGCTCCCGAATATAGTCGAGCTTCAACCACTGTTCGAGCAGAGGGCGATCGATCTCCTTTGCCCAATTCCAGTCAAAGTCTTTTATTTCAACTTGCACCCTGTTGGAATTCATACACTGGCTAGGAACTGTGGTTTTAGAAGCAGATGCACACATGGTGCTACCAATATGCAGTGCAAAACCACTATTCATGGCAGCTGGTTTTTCCATTGATGCAGACTCTGACGCATTGTGCATTGCCATTGTTTTTTGCATGCCGTTTGTATTTGCATTGGTTTGTGCATCAAACTTCAAAAATTTGTAACCACCTTGCCAATTCCAAAACATAGCAGTCGTATTAAGCGGCGCCGCTGCTAAGGTTGCATCCGCATGATTTTTTGCAAAAGGGACACCTAAAGTAAAACGTACAGCCGAATAATTACCAGTTGGTAATTGACCTACCACCCGCGTATTGGTGGCTGTATTACCATTCCGACATGGACCACTGCCATTTTCAAAATCCAACAAGGCTACATTGTCTTGTTGCCATGTTTTATCTTGTTCTAATTGCAAGGTAGTAGCTTTACCAGTCTTGTCTAAAAATTCAACTTCGCTAATAAAAAATCGAAAATCGGTGGGGGTAATTTTGGCAGCGGTTGAGCCCATATTGTCATACGTTTTTCCGCACTCAAAAACTTGACCATTGAGTTGAGCGGAAAATTGCAGCTCAACATTTTGTGCACTAGCTTGAGCCAACACCGAAGTGTTAGCAAAAG
This sequence comes from Limnohabitans sp., assembly GCA_023260735.1. Classification (GTDB taxonomy): domain Bacteria; phylum Pseudomonadota; class Gammaproteobacteria; order Burkholderiales; family Burkholderiaceae_C; genus JALQUL01. Next base: position 825 of record JALQUL010000427.1, read on the forward strand.
ACGCGACTAAGCCTAAAACTGCTATTGCAGTCTTTGTATAACTATGATCCATTTTTATACTCCTGGGACTTAATGGCTATGCATAGAAGAAGCTTCAGCACCTGCTTTAGGTGTTTCGACCCAAACTTCTACCTCTTTGCTACCTGAGTTTTTAAACTGTAAAGTGAGTTTAAACTTATCACCCACTTTAAGAGGTTTATTAACACCCATTAACATGACATGGTATCCATCCATAGAGCCATGCTTGAATTCAGTCATTTTATTAGCTGGCAATTCCACATTGACGACCTGCTTCATTTTCATGACATCACCCTCCATGCTCATACGATGTAACTCGGTAGATTTCGCCACAGAAGGATCTACTTTTGCGCTCACTAAATAGTCAGAGGTTTTACCTTGATTGTGCATGCCCATAAAAAATACGCCACCATTGACTTGACCCGCCAAAGTAGGACGGGCATAGGGATGTTTAATTTCAATATCACCCACTTTATCGCCATGAGCGAACGCAGTTAAAGGGGCACTTAGACTAGCTACTAAAGCCAACGATAAAGCAGAAAATAAACGACGTGAGGTTAAGAAACTCATAATAAAACTCTTTTAAATTGAAAAATTATTGTGCTTTGAGCAACGATAGAAGCTTTGAAAAAGCGCCGATCAAGATGCAACAAGTCATGCCTAAAGACCTTTTTTAGCTAGGTCTAGGAGGTAAAAATAACTAATAAATTTAAAAAAGAGGGGGCGCTTGTGCCTGGGGGTGCTGCCAAGGCAAATGAGGCCTTGGAGTGAATGAATAGGATGAAAAAAATAATTGCTCTGACTCTAGTAATGCTAAAGCAAATATGGCGTTATTGGATTGAACAATAGCCGCAGAATGTGATTGACAAATCGGGCAATCGGCCACCTTAAAATCGGCGATTGGGGTGGACTCGTCAGAGTCGTTAATTTTAATTAACTGAATGCCCTGCGATGTACAAACCGTGTAATAACTACTAGAACTATTACCCGCAAGATCAAAAGCGGCTGCAAACGCAGGAGAAATAGCCGACCATGCAAGCGCTAATATAGCGATTGCACTCCACCAACGTTTGGTTTGACGACTTAGTTTGTTCATAGTTACTAATTTTATGACAAAACTTGTTGGTTTGTTAAGTAGATTAAATTGAAGTTTAAGTTTTGATCACTTGTTCAAAAATGAACTGCGATTTTTTATTTATTTTTTGTTCTTTTAGCCAAAACCCCACCCAAAAATCATTGTTTTAAAATTTTTATTTAAAACCTTGATTGGATTTTTGAGGTTTATTCAAGCTACTTCAAAGTGAATTGATTACTTACATCTCGCAATTTCGTAAATACAAATAACTCTGTCCAAGTTATTAAGCGCAAAAACACTTAAAAAACACATTTACTTCAGGTCTAAAATTTTCTGTAAAAAATGATTCATTTTGAAATGGTAAAAACTATTCTACTAAATAGCCTTTTAAAATTTGCTGATTCTTTACTATACTAGATTGCGGACTCAAAATTCTTACAAAGGGAATCCAATAACGTACAATTGCTAATAAATGAAATTCATTGGCACTTAGAGCCGACACGATTAAACTACCGTCTTCTAGTTCTTGCTCTATTTGTTGATTAGGTAGAAGTTTGCGCCTTCTAAAATAAGTAGCAATATTTTTTTCAACCTTTAACATTATTTTTAATTGATTTGAGCCAAAAAAAATGCCGTCCGATTGCAGTAACTCTAACTCTCTATTTTTATCGGGAATAAAGGTTTCTTGCTTTAAATGTACAGTTCGCATTTTGGTAATGCTAAAAGTTTTCATTTTCTCTTGCTCGACTGCCGCCAAATACCACACTCCCTTGTGATTGATTAACTTGTATGGCAAGACCAGCCTATAACTGGTTAACTCATGATTTTTTTCATATAAAACTTCTAGGTACTGATGATTTTGAATGGCTAACTTTAAGTCTTTAAACAACAGTTCCTTACCTGCCAAATCCTCATAGTCATGACCCTTCACTATAAAACTTTGTGAGCTTTTTTCATTCGCACTAAAAACATCATTTAAAAACTGATCAGACAAATTAGGAAATAAACCTTTAATACCAGCCATTGTGGCAAATTTTTCAATATCTTTGGTATTGAGTTTTCCTAAGTAATTATCGTCTAGGTGGTATTTGCCATTGGTTTTAACTAAGGGCAAATAAGTAAATCTTTCATTAAGGTCTCTTTGAATAGTTCTGCGGTTTACACCAAATTCTTGCGCCAAAGAAACCGGATCTAACTTTTCGCCTTGATTTAATTTCACAAGCATTTGTGCCAATCGCACCACCAAGGTGTCGTGCGTACTTGTTCTTCTTTTCATATAGGCTTTCAACAATATTAAACTAGTAGTAGCGACATATATTGTCGCTATAATCTAAGTTAGATTTAATTTAATTGCCATTTATAGTTGTTAATTACTCTAACTTTAGCAAACTATCGTGTTTATATTGAGTTTATTTTTTTAAATATCTATAAAGTTTTCGTATGGCTAAAGCCAATAAAGCAAAAAATATAATTTTTATACCTAAAATAAACAAACCTAATTTA
>JALQUL010000100.1 GCA_023260735.1 Limnohabitans sp.
ATTACGCAAAGGTGTGAAGTTCCATACCACCCCCAACTTTAAGCCAACGCGCGACTTTAATGCAGATGACGTGGTGTTTACTTTCAGTCGTATGACTGATAAAAATCATCCTTTTAACAAAGCTTACCCTGCAGAGTTTCCGTATGCCTCCGATACAGGCCTAGATGGTAACATGGCATCAATTAAAAAAATAGATGCTAACACAGTGGTATTCCAATTACAGAAACCAGACGCAGACATGTTGGCAAAAATTGCCTTACCATTTGCATCTGTTTTATCTGCTGAACACGCGGAAAAATTGCAAGCTGCTGGTACGGCTAACCTTATCAACCAACAACCGGTTGGAACAGGTCCTTTTGTATTAAAAAGCTACCAAAAAGACTCGAACATTCGTTATTTCAAAAATCCCGAATACTGGAATGCTAAAAACGTATTGGTGGACAACTTAATTTTTGCAATTACCACGGACGCATCAGTTCGTGTACAAAAATTAAAAGCGGGCGAGTGTCACATTATGTCGCAACCAAAACCACAAGATATTGCTGGTTTACGCACAGATCCCAACATTAAAATGGAATCAGCACCTGGCTTTAACATTGGTTATTTAGGTTATAACAATCAAAAACCACACACTTCTAAACCAGAAGTGCGTCAAGCTTTAGATATGGCCATCAACCGTAAAGCTATCATCGAAGCAGTGTATCAAGGTCAAGGCCAAGAAGCGAGCAATCCATTCCCAGCTTCATTATGGTCTTACAACAAAAATCTTAAAAATGCTGCTTACAACCCAGAGCAAGCTAAAGAGTTGTTGAAAAAAGCGGGTTATGCTAATGGTCTTGAACTTACTTTGTGGGCAATGCCAGTACAACGTCCGTACAATCCAAATGCTAAATTAATGGCTGAAATGATTCAAGCTGATTGGGCAAAAATTGGCGTTAAAGCTAAAATTACTCAATACGAGTGGGGCGAATACCTCAAGCGTATGAAAAATGGTGAACACGACGCTGGTTTGATTGGTTGGACTGGTGATTATGCTAGCCCAGACAATTTCTTAGGTGTGTTGCTCACTTGTGAAGCCATTGGTGGTTCTAACTATGCTCGTTATTGCAGCAAAGAATTCGATGCGGCAGTATTAAAAGCACGTAATAGTGTTGACCTCAAAGAGCGCACAGCACTCTACATGAAAGCTCAAGAAATCTTCAAGAAAGATTTACCTTGGACTACTATTGCTCACTCTACAGTTAACCAACCAATGCGTAAAGAGTTAATGGGTTTCAAAATTAGCCCATTTGGCGACTACAATTTTGAAGGTGTAGGTCTAAAATAATTAGATTGCTTGATAAACCTTGAGTTTTAAGCCAAGGTTGAAAATAGCAATTAATAAGGCTTCTTAGCCAAAAAGGCAGGGCTCATAGGAAATTTTTCCTTCTGCCCTGCCTTTATTATTTAAAGGTCACATCTCATGTTTGTTTATATCTTAAAACGTCTAGCGGTTTTAATTCCTACTTTTTTAGGTGTTACGCTACTCACTTTTTCTCTTATTCGATTAATCCCTGGTGACCCAGTAGAGGTTATGATGGGTGAGCGTTCGCTCGATCCTGAAGTACATGCGGCGGCATTAAAACGTTTGGGTTTGGATCAACCCTTGCCAGTGCAGTATTTTAATTATTTAAAACAATTACTCAGTGGTGATTTAGGTCAGTCTCTCAAAACGCAATCGAGTGTTTGGGCAGAGTTTAAAGCCCTGTTTCCAGCAACCCTAGAGTTGGCCTTGGTGGCATTGTTTTTTGCCTTAATTATTGGCATGACAGCGGGTGTAATTGCAGCTGTAAAAAGAGGGAGTATGGCTGACCATACCGTCATGACAGTGGCATTAACGGGTTACTCTATGCCCATATTTTGGTGGGGCTTGTTGCTGATTTTAATTTTTTCTGTGAGTCTGCGTTGGACCCCTGTATCGGGTCGTATTGATTTGCTTTTTGATATTACACCGCACACCGGATTTATGTTAATTGACGCCTTTAAAGCAGAAATGGCCGATCCAGTAGGCAATAAAGGGGCGGTCTGGGATGCCTTTAAACATTTAATTTTACCAGCTATCGCTCTGGGAACTATTCCTTTAGCCGTTATTGCTCGTATGACACGATCGTCCATGTTGGAAGTTTTGCGTGAGGACTATGTGCGCACGGCACGTGCCAAAGGTCTGTCGCCTGCCAGAGTTATTTTTGTTCATGCACTGCGTAACGCTTTAATTCCGGTGCTTACAGTGATTGGTTTGCAAGTGGGCACCTTAATGGGCGGTGCTGTTTTGACTGAAACCATTTTTTCCTGGCCAGGAATTGGTAAATGGTTAATAGATGCCATTGGTAGGCGAGATTATCCAGTGGTACAAAATGGTATTTTGTTAATAGCCACCATGGTCATTATCACTAATTTTGTGGTTGATATTCTGTATGGTATTGCTAATCCACGCATTCGTCATCATAGCTAATTGCAATCATAAGAACAGGTAACTTTATGACTATGAATCAAAGTACTAAAAACATGTCATCAATATCAGCACAACAAACGCCAGAGCAATCTGCAGAGTTACAAGCCGTACTGGCTCACCCCTCACCACTCAAAGAATTTTGGTTGGCGTTTTCTAAAAACAAAGGTGCAGTTGCTGGCCTTTGTTTTATGAGTTTAATTTTGTTTTTGGCACTTTTTGCCCCTTGGGTTGCCCCTTATGACCCCATTGAGCAATACCGAAACCATTTTTTACAACCTCCTGTTTGGGCTGGCGGTACGAGTCAGTTTTTATTAGGCACCGATGAATTAGGACGAGACATTTTGTCGCGTTTAATTCATGGTGCACGCCTGTCCTTATTGGTAGGTTTTGTTTCTGTTTTATTAGCCTTAATTCCTGGGGTGACTTTGGGTTTAATAGCTGCCTTTACTGGCAGGGTAGTGGATAGTGCAGTAATGCGCGCCATGGATATTGTGATGGCCTTGCCTGCCTTGTTATTGGCAGTGGCAATTATTGCTATTCTTGGCCCTGGTTTAGTCAATGCCATGATTGCAATTGCCTTGGTGTCCTTGCCTGCTTATGTGCGATTAACAAGGGCATCAGCAATGGCCGAGCTCAATCGTGATTATGTCACTGCAACTCGATTGTCTGGAGCAGGCACTTTAAGGTTGATGTTTGTGACGGTTTTGCCCAATTGTATGGCGCCCTTAATTGTCCATGCCACCATGAGTTTTTCGGCTGCTATTTTAGAAATTGCCGCCTTAGGATTTTTAGGTTTAGGAGTGCAACCACCACTTCCCGAGTGGGGTACTATGCTTGCTTCTGCACGTGACTACATAGAGCGTGCATGGTGGGTAGTGACCTTACCCGGATTAACCATATTACTTTCTGTATTGGCCATTAATTTAATGGGTGACGGGTTGCGTGATGCACTCGATCCAAAACTAAAAACAGCCTCTTAAGTGTTACAGGAGTCCAATATGAGTTTATTAGCAATTCAAAATTTAAGTGTTGAGTTCGGTCCTGTAGGCAAAGCATTTAAAGCCGTAGATGGTCTTGATTTAACCGTTAACGCTGGTGAAATTGTCGGCATTGTAGGAGAGTCGGGTTCTGGTAAGTCCGTTACCATGATGGCGATGATGGGTTTGTTGCAAGGCCAAGGTCGAGTCACTGCTGACCAGTTGCACTTTGAGGGAAAAGATTTATTGACTATTTCTGATTCTGGTCGAAGAAAAATTTTAGGCAAAGATATGGCTATGATTTTTCAAGATCCTATGACCTCTTTAAATCCTTGTTTCACTGTGGGCTATCAGCTCATGGAAGTGCTTAAGCAGCATATGGGCCTACGGGGGTCAGCTGCTAAAGCTAGGGCCATTGAGTTACTAGAAATGGTTGAAATTCCTGGGGCTAAAGGCCGCCTTGAAAACTATCCTCATCAGTTTTCGGGAGGGATGAGTCAACGCGTGATGATTGCCATTGCGATTGCTTGTAACCCAAAATTGTTAATTGCCGATGAGCCCACTACAGCGCTTGATGTCACCATTCAGGCGCAAATCATGGATTTATTAGTGAGTTTACAAAAAGCCCAAGGCATGGGTTTAATTATGATTACCCATGATTTGGCGGTAGTTGCAGAAGTCGCTCACCGAGTAGCCGTTATGTATGCTGGTCAGGTGGTAGAGCAAAGCGCCGTGCAAGATGCATTTAATCATCCACGTCATCCCTACACACATGCTTTGTTACAGGCAGTACCCGAGCGCAGTAGAGGGGCCAAAAGGCTTAGTACCCTACAAGGCATTGTGCCAGGTCAATACGATAGACCCAAAGGCTGTTTGTTGGCACCTCGTTGCCCTCAAGTGCAAGTGCAATGTAGTGCCTTACCACCCGATTTAAAAACAATCGATAACTCACAAGTTCGTTGTTATTTTCCTATTTCTAAGGAGCTTGTTGTATGAGTCATATAGTCATGCAAGCCAATGCTTTAGCCAGGCATTATGAAGTGGCGCAAGGTTTTATGAAGCCTAAGGTCAAAGTAAAAGCCTTAAACGGTGTTTCTTTTACTTTGCACAGTGGCAAAACATTGGCAGTAGTAGGCGAGTCTGGTTGCGGTAAAAGTACTTTAGCGCGCCAGCTCACTTTGGTCGAGCCTCCTACCGAAGGGCAACTTACCTTAAGTGGTGAAGTGATTGAGCCCACCGATGCTAAGCAAAGAGCAAGGCTACGAAGTCATGTGCAAATGGTATTTCAAAACCCCTATGCCTCACTCAATCCTAGGCAAAAAATTGCCGATCAACTAGCCGAGCCACTTCTACTCAATACGAAATTAAGTCCACAAGAACGTAAAAATGCGGTAGAAAATATTATGCAAAGGGTGGGTTTAAGACCTGAGTTTGCACATCGTTATCCACATATGTTTTCTGGAGGACAAAGACAGCGTATAGCTTTAGCAAGAGCCATGATTTTGCAGCCCAAAGTGTTGGTAGCCGACGAGCCCACTTCTGCTCTTGATGTGTCGATTCAGGCTCAGGTTTTAAATTTATTCATGGATTTACAAGATGAATTTAAAACCGCCTATGTTTTTATTTCACATAATTTAGCCGTGGTAGAGCATGTGGCTGACGATGTAATGGTGATGTATTTGGGCCGAGTCGTCGAGACAGGTGCAAAATCGGTATTATTTTCTCAACCTTTGCATCCTTATACCCAGGCTTTGCTTTCAGCTACGCCATCTATTGACACGGAGCATAGACAAAAGAAAATTAAAATTGTAGGTGAATTACCCAGTCCGTTAAATCCACCTAGCGGTTGTGCTTTTCATAAACGTTGCCCCTATGCCACCGATTTATGCTCATCCACAGAGCCTCAACTCAGAGAGCTACAAGGTCGGCAAATTGCATGTCACCATGCTGAAACACTTATTTAACACATTGAAAAATCATGCTTAGTTTTGTTAATCATTTACATGCACAACACTGTCCTACTTATGAGTTTTATCGTGGTGAGAAAGTGCCTTGTTTTGAAAAAGTCGAACGTTACGATTATGTAATTGAGGCTTTAAAAGCCAATGGTCATGAAGTTAGCTTTGCCACTAGTAGTGCTAATGAAGTTTTAGCACAGGTGCATAGCCAGCGTTATCTTGATTTTTTATCAAGTGCATGGAGTCGCTGGTTGGCACTAGACACTGCTAATGCATCGGTGCAACCTTTTCCATCGGTATGGCCAATTCGTAGTTTACGTGACGATAAAGAGCCCGATAATTTTATTGCGCAGTTGGGCTTGTACAGCATGGACAATGGCACACCAATGGTAGCTGGCACTTGGCAAGCCGTCAAGCAAGGTGCCGATTGTGCAGCCAGTGGAGCAAGTCATTTGGCCACTACAGGTCGTCCTAGTTTTGTGTGTTCAAGGCCCCCAGGCCATCATGCAGGCTCTGACTTTATGGGTGGTTATTGTTTTTTAAATAATGCTGCCATTGCGGCTCAAACATTGCGCAATCATGGTGCTGCAAAAGTAGCCATATTAGATGTGGATTTCCATCATGGTAATGGTACACAAAGTATTTTTTACGAACGCTCTGATGTTTTTTTTATCAGCATTCATGGCAGCCCCACCTCAGAGTTTCCATTTTATCTAGGTTATGCCGACGAAATAGGCCAGGGGGAAGGTAAAGGCTTTAATCTTAATTTACCCTTGGCTGCTGGCGCGAGCGTAGAGACTTGGTTTGATGCCCTGAATACGGCTACCCAAGCAATTCAACAATTTGCGCCTGAGGCTTTGGTGATTTCTTTGGGCGTAGATACTTTTATCCATGATCCAATTTCAAAATTTGCTCTAGATACACCCGATTATTTTAAAATGGGTGATTGTATTGCTAGCTTAAAACTGCCCACTATGTTTGTTTTAGAGGGGGGGTATGCGGTAGATGCAGTAGGTGAAAATGTAGTCAATGTATTAAATGGTTTTGAAAGTTTTGTGTCCTCTAACGCTTAAACTGACAGTAGAGTAGCAATTCGTTGGACAATCCTCTCTAATACAAGAACAGCTTGATTCATTTTGTTCTTGTATTTATCTTCAAGAAGGCTTTATTCCCGCTTTATTTACAATTAGTTGCTAGTATTTTTTTAAGCAAAGCCCATTTTTAATTTTTTCGATTAGACTTTAAAGTGTTGTTTCTACTTGAAAGAAAAAAATGAATAAACTAACAAAAATCACGATTGCTATTGTGGCTGTTTTATCATTAGGCGCATGTGCATCTAATCGTAGCTATCAGCAACCACAGCCTCAAAATACCAATTATTCCAATCAGCAAGGTGTTCGTTATGGCACTGTTCAAAATATTACGGTCAGTAATAATGGGGGCAGCCAAACATCGGGGGGTGGTGCTATTTTAGGTGCTCTTGTGGGCGGCGTAGTTGGTAATCGTTTTGGTGGTGGCACTGGTAAAGACCTCAGCACAGTAGCGGGTGCTTTTGGCGGTGCTATTGTTGGCAATGAAATTGAAAAAAATAAAAATCAAGCAGGCCCTACGGTTTACAACGTGCAAGTGCGTTTTGATGATGGTGGCACTGCCAATTATCAGTATGGTCAAATTAACGGAATTAGCCAAGGTTCACGCGTTAAACTTGTCAATGGTAGGCTTTTCACCAACTAATTCATTTGGTTATTAGCCATTGTTTGAGCTAAGTTCCTTAAGACTTTAAAGCACAAGTTTGCATAGTTTTAAAATTGAGCCATAATCAAGACTCTTTACCTTTGTAAAGGGTCTTTTTTTATGCCTATGTTAAGTTGCTTGATTCTATAAAAAAGGCCAAAGATTTTCTGTTTATTTTTAAATGAGCTAATGGAAGTTAAAAAGCCATTATTCCACTCCATCATTTTTGTATGAAGAATTACCCGGCCGAGTTGAAGCACTTCAAAAAAATATCAGCCCATTTAGCGCTAGATAAAATAGACGCAGTTGTAGTGGGAGCTGGTGTAGTAGGCTTGGCGGTGGCAAGGGCGATTGCTTTAACAGGCCACGAAGTAATCGTGTTAGAGGCAGAGCGTGCAGTAGGCACTGGTACTAGTGCGCGTAATAGCGAGGTCATTCATGCTGGTATTTATTATCCTAAAGGCTCTTTAAAGGCCCTGTGGTGCGTTAAAGGCCGAGAGTTGCTGTACCAGTACTGCCAAGAACGTTTTATTGCTCATAAACGCTGTGGTAAGTTAATTGTAGCCACTCAGCCCGAACAAATAGCGCAGCTTGATGCGATTGCGCAAAAAGCGCTCAACAATGGCGTCCTCGACATCCAAAAATTAACAGCACAGCAAGCAAAAGAACTGGAACCTGAACTTAATTGTTTGGCCGCTTTGTTATCGCCAAGCACCGGCATCATAGACAGCCATGGTTTAATGCAAGCTTTGCAAGCCGATCTAGAAAATGCAGGTGGCACAGTAGTGCTTGCTACACAAGTCGTTCAAATAACGCCAGTTAATTTGAATAATGAATTAGCGTATGAGTTGCTTACCGCCACTGGCGATTGCATTTACACCAGTCATTTAGTCAATAGTGCAGGTCATGGTGCATGTGACTTACAACATACTATACCCGACTACCCCGTCAATTTATTAGAACAAGCTTTTTATGCCAAGGGCAATTATTTTGCCTGCAGTAACAAAGCCCCGTTTAGCCATCTTATTTACCCAGTTCCAGAAGCGGCTGGTTTGGGTGTGCACCTTACCCTCGATTTAGCCGGCCAAGCAAAATTAGGCCCCAATGTGGAATGGGTAGATTCCGCTTCCGATTTGCAAGTGAACGAAAGCAAGCTGCAGGATTTTTATAAGGAGGCTAGGAAGTACTGGCCTAGCTTAGCTAATGACTCACTACATGCGGCATACGCTGGCATTAGACCCAAAATTAATGATCAACACCAAACGGCCAAAGATTTTGTTCTACAAGGTCCTTCGATGCATGGATTGAATGGATTGGTGCATCTATTAGGTATTGAGTCGCCGGGTTTAACCAGTTGTTTGGCCATTGCAGAGGCAGTAGTGGAGGCGTTGCAATTACACGACTAAGATTCACCTACCTCTTAACGAAGCACTATTTTTAATAGTTATCGCCTTTACTTGATGACCTATTCTTAACCCTTGTTCTTAAGCGCTACAGCACACTGTTTAACCAATTCTGGTCCTTGGTAAATTAAGCCAGTGTAAATTTGAACTAAATTGGCACCGGCTTCAATTTTACTTAAGGCGTCAGTAGCACTCATTACACCGCCTACCCCAATAATGGGAAAGTCTGTACCTAAATGCTGGCGCAAGGCCTTAATGACTCGGTTACTGGCCTCTAGCACAGGAGCGCCACTAAGGCCACCCGCTTCATCGCAATGCGGCATGCCTTTTATTGCTTCACGGCTAATGGTGGTGTTGCTGGCAATTACCCCCCATGCGTTGTTGGCTTTGCCATTCGCATCTTGCCCGTGACGACGCAAAGTATTAGCAATGACTTCAATTTGTGCCTCATCAAGGTCTGGCGCAATCTTTAAGAAAATTGGACTTTGCTTTTGATGTTGGATGGCTAATTGTTGCCTTGCTCGACTCAGTTGCGAGAGCAAGTCTTCAAGTGCCTCATCGGATTGTAAACTACGTAAGTTTTTGGTGTTAGGGCTAGAAATATTAACCGTTACGTAATCCGCATAGGGGTAAACTGCTTCTAGGCAAATTAAATAGTCTTGTACTGCATTTTCAATGGCAGTACTCGCATTTTTACCAATATTGAGCCCCAATAAAGGTCGCTCGCTCGTTGGCAATCGCATGATTTGACTTTTTTGTACATTGCGTAAAAAAGCGTCCAAACCATGATTATTAAACCCCATACGGTTAATAATGGCTTGAGCTTGTGGTAATCTAAACATACGTGGCTTAGGGTTACCTTCTTGTGCTTTAGGGGTAACAGTACCTACTTCAACAAAACCAAATCCCATAGCCGCTAAGCCATCAATACATTCAGCGTTTTTATCAAGGCCAGCTGCCATA
>JALQUL010000185.1 GCA_023260735.1 Limnohabitans sp.
CCGATGGCTCATTAGGTGCTCGCAACGACGTACATTGCGTAAGTATCGAACATAAAATGGGTATTAAAGCCAGCCCAACAGCTGTGTTGCAATATGGCGATAACGGTGGTGCGATTGGCTATTTAGTAGGCCAAGAAAACCGTGGCCTTGAGTATATGTTTATCATGATGAATGCCGCTCGTTATGCAGTAGGTGTACAAGGTATTTCGATTGCCGAATTAGCCTATCAAAAAGCGGCTCAATTTGCGAAAGACAGGGTACAAAGCCGTCCAGTCGATGGCTCACAGCCTGGTAGTGCTGCCATTATTCATCACCCTGATGTAAAACGTATGTTAATGACAATGCGCTCTTTAACAGAAGGATGTAGGGCTATGGCTGCTGTAGGTGCGGCAGCCTACGACGCAGCTCACGCTCACCCAGATGAAGCCACTCGTGCACAAAACCAGGCTTTTTATGAGTTTTTAATTCCGCTCGTTAAAGGTTACAGCACCGAAATGAGCTTAGAAGTCACTAGTCTTGGTGTACAAATTCATGGTGGTATGGGTTTTATCGAAGAAACCGGTGCTGCTCAGTTTTATCGTGATGCCAAAATCTTAACCATTTACGAGGGCACCACTGCCATTCAAGCTAACGACTTAATTGGTCGTAAAACTACCCGAGATGGTGGTAAAACGGTTAAAGCAATTGCTGCCAATATTGAAACCACCGAGCAAGAACTCAATGCATTAGCTAGTCCTGCCGCTTTATTGATTGCTAAAAATTTAAGTGCTGCTCGGCAAGCCTTCTTAGATGTAGTGGACTTTATGGTCGCCAACTATAAAACCAATCCTAATGCAGCTTTTGCTGGTTCTGTGCCCTATTTAATGCTTACTGGTAATTTAATTGCAGGCTGGCAAATGGCGAGGTCTTACTTGGCTGCAAGCCAAGAATTGGCCAAAGGCAAAGATGCCGCTTTTATGACTGCCAAAATAGTCACGGCACAGTTTTATGCACAGCATATTTTGGTACGTACTAGTAGCCTACGCGATAGCATCGTGGCTGGCGGTGATATCGTGAGCGAAATGGCCCTCGATAGTTTCTAATACCAGCAATTCCATTTTTATGTAGGCTGCCATCCCCAAAAAATTGGGGTGGTGGCTTTTTTTATAATGAAAGGGCCTACGGGAAATTACTTGAGCTGTCACAACCCTGACAGTTAGAATGGGGCTTTTGAATCAAAATAAAATCAGGTCGTTTATTTTTACCAACTCTCACTCTATAAAGTCCACCATGTCACAATTACCAGAAGTCTTGGCCAAAGTACCATTCCCAGTGATTGGTTCGCCACTGTTTATCATCAGTAATCCAAAACTCGTTATTGCACAGTGTAAGGCTGGCATTATTGGTTCTATGCCAGCCCTGAACGCAAGGCCTTTATCGCAACTAGACGAGTGGTTGGCAGAAATCACAGAGGCCTTGGCTGCTCACAATCAAGCTCATCCCGATCAACCCGCCGCCCCCTTTGCTATTAACCAAATTGTCCATAAGT
>JALQUL010000305.1 GCA_023260735.1 Limnohabitans sp.
TCGTGACCGGTCTGGGCTGCATTAGCCCAGTTGGTAACAACGTCCAAGATTCTTGGAATAATCTTCTTGCTGGTCAATCTGGTATTGACCTTATATCTTCTTTCGATGCTAGCACCTTAGCCTGTCGTTTTGCAGGTGAAGTGCGCGGTTTTAATATCCAAGATTACATCACCGATAAAGAAGCCCGCCACATGGATCGCTTTATTCACTTTGGTTTAGCTGCTGCAATGCAAGCTGTCAAAGATTCAGGATTACCCACAGGTGATGATCTCACCGAAGAACAAGCATTACGCATCGGTTGTAATGTGAGCTCTGGTATGGGGGGGTTGCCGTTAATTGAGCAAACTCATTCTGAATTTTTAGCCAAAGGTGCGCGTCGTATTTCGCCATTTTTTGTGCCTGCTACTATTATTAATATGATTGCAGGACAAATATCTATCAAGCTAGGCTTCAAAGGTCCTAATTATTCAGTCGTTACGGCTTGCACCACCGGATTGCACTCTATAGGTATTGCGGCTCGTATGATTGAATGGGGCGATTGCGATGTAATGGTAGCTGGCGGTGCCGAATCAACTGTTTCTCCATTAGGAATAGGTGGCTTTGCTGCAGCACGTGCATTAAGTACTCGTAACGATAACCCACAAGCAGCTTCTAGGCCTTGGGATAAAGACCGTGATGGTTTTGTCTTAGGTGAAGGCGCTGGGGTCATGGTACTTGAATCACTTGATCACGCTTTAGCCCGTGGCGCAAAAATTTATGCTGAAGTAGCAGGTTTTGCTATGACTGGCGACGCTTACCACATGACAGCCCCGAGCATAGATGGCCCGCGCCGTTCTATGCAAATGGCAATGTCTAATGCAGGTGTGAATGCTGATCAAATTAATTATGTGAATGCACACGGTACTTCCACACCTTTAGGCGACCTTAATGAAACCAATGCGATCAAAGCAGCAATGGGAGAGGCCGCTAAAAATACGGTGGTGAACTCTACCAAATCCATGACAGGCCACACTTTAGGTGCTGCCGGTGGAATTGAAAGTGTCTTTACTGTGTTGGCTTTGCATCATCAAAAAAGTCCGCCTACCATTAACCTCGATAATCAAGACCCTGAATGTGACCTTGACTATTGTGCAAATATGGCCCGAGACCTTAAAATTGAGTATGCAATGAAAAACAATTTTGGTTTTGGCGGAACAAATGGTACTTTAGTATTTAAAAGGTTAAGTGTTTAACTGATATAAGTAAAAGTATTTCATTTTTAGTTAAAAAGCAAGGCTGTCGAAAAGCAGTCTTGCTTTTTTTATTTCAACGATTGTTTTAAAACCACAATTTACTATAAAAGTTATAAAGAGCATGAGCAGCTAAAGCTAATATTTTTATATGCTTGTACCACTGAGTCGAGCTTGAAAGGCAATATTATGAAAACAGCACCCGCTACCCACTATGCAATTGCCTTGCCAAGTTACTTAAAAAGTCTGTGCTGGTTTTATTTAGTAGTTAGTTGCTTGGCAGTATTGATTTTTGTCGCACAACAATTAGACAATCCTGCATTGCAACCCGAACGAATAGTAGGCTTGATCCTCATTTACTTATTTTCGGTTTTTGCAACAGTTCATTATATAAAAACTTACTTAACAGCACACTTGTACTACACTGGGCAAAATTGGCAAGTTCATACATTCAATAGCTCACATACCGTTTTAGTATTGGAGCCTGTTTTTGTAACTTGTATTTTAGATTTGCGTAGCAAAATGGTATTACAAATAAAAATAGCCAAGCATAAAAAATATTGGGTCATAATCGAATACATTCAAGAGCCAACTCAGTGGTTGGCTATTCGGAGAGCTATTTTGGACTCTGCACACTAGCCAGTCACCATTACAAATAAGCAGCTTGAATCATCTACCGCTTATTTTGTTTAGTTTATTTTTTGAGATTTGATTTTTATGCAACTACCCTTTGAGTTGATAGTCGGTTGGCGTTACACGCGAGCGAGTAAACGTAGTCGCCGAAATGGATTCATATCATTTATTTCAATGGTTTCTATGCTGGGTATTTCTTTAGGAGTGGCGGCACTCATCATTGTTTTATCGGTAATGAACGGTTTTCAAAAAGAAGTGCGTGACCGTATGCTTGGAGTAGTGGCTCATATCGAAGTGATGACGCCAGATGCGTCTGGTATTCAAAATCCTGCGTTAACGATGAAGGAAATTAGCTCTCATCCAGAGGTAAAAGGAGTGGCTCCATTTATAGCCGCTCAAGCCCTTATGGCTAGAGGAGAGGAAATGCGTGGTGTCATGGTCAGAGGTATAGACCCCCTGCTTGAACCCACTGTGTCTGACCTGGGTGTACAACAGCAAAAAGTACAAGACAGTGTTTTAAAGCTTTTAAAACCCAATGAGTTTTCTATTGTGCTGGGTTATGCGCTTGCCAATCAGTTGGGTGTACAACTCAATGATAAAGTTACTTTAATGTTGCCTGGTGGCCAACTTACACCCGCAGGAACCTTGCCGCGAATGAAGCAGCTAACGGTAGTTGGTGTTTTTGATTCAGGTCATTATGAGTTTGACTCAAGTTTAGCGATGATTCATTTAGAAGATGCGCAAAAACTTTATCGTGTGGACGGGCCTACTGGCATTAGGGTCAAACTCAATAACTTACACCTCGCCAGAGATTTTGCACCAGTTTTAGAAGCTAGTTTAAGCGGTGGATTGGTGGCACGAGACTGGACTCGGCAAAACAAATCTTGGTTTGCAGCTGTACAAGTTGAAAAACGCATGATGTCTATTATTTTGACTTTAATAGTGGCGGTTGCTGCTTTTAATTTAGTGAGTACTTTAGTTATGACGGTTACCGATAAGACCTCTGATATTGCAATTCTTAGAACATTGGGAGCAAGCCCTAAAAGCATTATGGCAATTTTTGTGGTGCAAGGCGCGGTGATTGGCGTTGTAGGGACTGCCATTGGCTTGTTATTAGGCTTGTTAGTGGCCTTTAATGTGGGCACTTTAGTCTCCATTATTGAAGGCTTATTCCAAGTGAGCTTTCTACCAAGAGACATCTATTTACTGAGCCGTATGCCTAGTGATCCACAATTTACCGATATCTTTCCGGTTGTGATTATTTCATTGGTATTGGCGTTTATTGCCACCCTCTATCCTAGCTGGAGAGCTAGCCGACTCAACCCAGCCCATGCTTTGCGTTATGACTAATTCCAATTCAACTCCTTATGTTATTGAGGCCAAAAATTTAACTAAACGATTTACCGAAGGCCCACTTGATGTTTTAGTTCTCGATCAAATTAATATCCAAGTCAAAGCTGGCGAAACACTTGCCATTGTGGGAGCTTCGGGCTCAGGTAAAAGCACTCTCTTGCATTTATTGGGTGGCCTTGATCGGCCTAGCAACGGCTCGGTGCTAGTAAAGGGGCAACTTTTAAGCGATTTGTCTGACGCACAGCAAGGTGATTTAAGAAATCAACATTTGGGTTTTGTTTATCAGTTTCATCATTTATTAGCTGAGTTTACTGCCCTAGAAAACGTAGAGATGCCTTTGTGGGTAAGGCGTAGTTCAAAGCAGGAGTCAGAGCAAAGGGCAAAAGATGTGTTAGCCCAAGTAGGCTTGTCACATCGCTTGCTGCATCGGCCTGCAGAATTATCTGGCGGAGAGCGTCAAAGAGTAGCCATTGCTAGGGCCTTAGTCACACAACCTGATTGTGTTTTGGCTGACGAACCAACCGGAAACCTGGATAGGACGACTGCTGCTAGTGTGTTTGATTTAATGGTGAGTTTGGCTAGGCAAAAAAATACGGCCTTTATAGTGGTGACCCATGATGAAGCTTTAGCCGAACGTTGCGATAGACGCTTGCGATTATCGGCTGGCCAATTTGTGGCGTATTAATGAGCTGCAATGTTCAACTGGATAGATAGTCATTGTCATCTTGATGCTTTTGAGTTTGATGCTGATCGAGATGAGTGTCGTAGTCAAGCTAAAAAATTAGGTGTGGTGCACTGCATTTATCCGGCAGTTGTGCCGGCCAATTTTGAGCAAGTACAAGCCTTAGCGCATCGTTATGAAGATAGTTATGCCATAGGTATTCATCCGCTTTATATTGGTGCACTTCATTCATCTGATTTAGATATATTAGAACAAAGCTTAGAGCGGAATCAAAACGACCCTCGTTTAGTCGCAATAGGTGAAATTGGCTTAGATTATTTTGATCCAAGAGTGAATAGCCCCAAGTTAAGAGATAAGCAATGGGAGTTTTATATTGCTCAATTAAAACTAGCCAAAAAATATAACTTGCCCCTTATTTTGCACAGCCGGCAAAGTGTTGATATGGTTTTAAAAGGTATTCGGCAGGTGTTTGGCAATACCTGTTTGGGTATAGCACATGCCTTTAATGGCAGTATGCAGCAAGCCCAAACATTTTTAAAATTAGGTATTAAACTAGGTTTTGGTGGTGCTTGTACCTATACCCGTGCACTGCACTTACAATCATTGTTAACGCAGTTGCCAGAGCAAGCCATAGTGTTAGAAACAGATGCTCCCGACATGGTGC
>JALQUL010000310.1 GCA_023260735.1 Limnohabitans sp.
GCATCTCGCATCGCTGCGACTTTGGATAGTGCTCGCGACGAAAAGGTTCGTGTAGATTTTTCCAATCCTCATCTTCGGTTAAAACCCCAACTCTTTCGAAGTGACTTTGCGGTCTTTGCGTCTTGGCAAAATATTACCGAGCATTTTTATGCATTACCATCTGCGTCAGCCATGTTAGATTTAGCCCCGGCCTTGTATGCCCAAGGCCAAGCTATTGCAGCTCATTTGGCAGTGCCGCATTATGTGCGAGATAAAGTGGCTTTATCAACTGCCGAACGAATGGCTAAGGCATTATTATGAGTGGTCTAGCCCCTAACACGATTGGGCAGCCTAATAGGCCTGTTCTTAGTTTGCAACCCGTACAAGCACTAGATTTATTCGCTGTGCATGATATAGAAAAAACCGCTTATTCTTTTCCCTGGAGTTTGACTGCTTTTCAAGATTGTATCGACTCTTGCTACTGGGTGCAAAAATTGTGCAGTCACTCATTGGTAGAGGAAAACATACAGGGCTATGTAGTGGCAATGTTGGTATTAGATGAGGTGCATTTATTAAATGTTACAGTGAGGCCTAGTTCACAAGGCCAGGGCTGGGGTCGTTTTATGCTGCAGCAATTACAACAATGGGCGCATTCACAAAAAGCTCAAGCCATTTGGCTAGAAGTACGTGCTAGCAATCAAAAAGCTATTGCGCTTTATAAGGCATTTGGTTTTATTCAAAAAGGTCGGCGTAAAGCCTATTACCCTGATGCAGCGGGGCAGCGTGAGGACGCACTGGTAATGTCTTTGGTCTTACAGGAGGGGGGTGTATGCATTTAGCTCTAGACGCTAGGCAAAAGGCGATGCTTCGTGAGATGGGAGTCAAGGTTTGGCAAACTACTGCTACACCTATATCTCAAGCCCTTGAAGTGAGTTTTAACTCTAGCTCCGAAAACCCAACGTTTACACCTGATGATGCCTGGCAAAATAAAACAGCTAATCCTGTAAAGGGCTATTCACCTACCACACTAGCGTCACAAGCTAATAGTGTTAATCAGGTCAAGCCAATTGCCATTAGCCCCTTGCCCCATATTGTGTCTCAAGCCACACCTCTTGATGCGAATTTAGTTGCTCCAGAGGCATTGGGTGCATTATTGCCCACAGATCAACTAGATGCTTTAACATGGCCAGAATTGATTACCAAAGCCAATGATTGTGATTCTTGTCGATTAGGTCACAACAGGCAAAAAATGGTTTGGGGAAGATTTGCCCACGAATTACATCAACATCAAAATATACCACTAAAAACCTCGGTTTTAGTGGTGCTAGATCCACCCTCTGCGTATGAGGAGGATGCAGCTAGTCCAGCAGTGATGCAAGTGGGTAAATTAGTTCATGCCATGCTAAAGGCTGCTGGTCTTGACTCTGAACATCGGCCTATTTTTATAAGTAATGTGAGTAAGTGTCGTATTCCTACTGGGTTGCGCAACCCTCAACCCGATATCACGATTTGTTTAGCTTATCTTAATCAACAAATTAAACGTTTGCAGCCCACTACTATTTTAGTCTTGGGCTGGGGTGCTGCACAAGTGTTAACGTCTAAAATGGAGCCTCGCCCTAGTGGTACTGCCTTAGGTCATTTAAGAGGTGTAGTGCAGCATTATTTGGGCATACCTACCATAGTGAGTTTTGCTCCGGCTTATTTAATTCGTAACCCTCAAGATAAAGCTAAAACTTGGGATGACTTATGTTTGTTAATGCAGTGCCTTGAAGATAAAAAAGAAATTTAACTTCGATTTTTCAATCTTTTATTGAGCTACTGTTTGTTTTTTCTGATGTGAATTTTTATGAAATTTTTAGACCAATTACAAAGTGCACAAAGTCGCCATCAATCTATGTTGTGCGTCGGCCTTGACCCTGACCTAGCCAAACTACCAGGCAATATGCAAGGTAAGCCTGAGGCAATTTTTGATTTTTGTGCGGCCATAGTAGATGCCACTCATGATTTAGTTATGGCGTTCAAACCGCAGATTGCCTACTTTGCTGGTTGTGGAGCAGAATCGCAATTAGAGCGATTAATGCAGCATATGAAAAAAGTCGCGCCTCATGTGCCAATTATTTTAGACGCTAAACGAGGAGATATTGGCGCAACCGCTCAGCAATATGCAAAAGAAGCCTTTGACCGATATGGTGCAGATGCCGTTACGCTTTCGCCATTTATGGGATTTGACACCATAGAGCCCTACTTAGCCTACCCCGATAAAGGCGTGTTTTTATTGTGTCGAACTTCTAATCCTGGCGGCAGTGATTTACAAGCCAGACGCCTAGCTGATATTGAAGGCCAGCCCATGCTTTATGAGCACCTCGCACAATTAGCCAATGGCCCATGGAATACCAATGGACAATTAGGTTTAGTAGTGGGGGCCACTTTTCCCCAAGAAATTGAGAGAGTACGACAATTGGCGCCGCACCTACCCTTGTTAATTCCAGGCGTTGGAGCGCAGGGTGGCGATGCCAAAGCCACAGTCAAAGCAGGCTGGGGTCCTAATAGCCCAATTATTGTGAATTCTTCCAGGGCAATTTTATATGCTTCAAGTGGTGCAGATTTTGCCGAAAAAGCCAGAGCTGCAGCACTAGAAGTGCGTGAATTATTAGAGGCTAGTAAAAGCGTATAAAAAAGTCCCGAAAAGAAGGTACAAATTGACTCAATTGTAAGTTGAAGTTCAATGGGTCATCAGTACACTGATGACCCATTGTTATTTTTGCTTTAAATTGATGAAACCTGAAAATTTATTTCGCCAGCACCGCTTTTAAATACCGCCCGGTATGACTAGCTTCATTGGCTGCCACCTCTTCTGGAGTGCCAGCTGCAATTAATAAGCCACCACCCGAGCCTCCTTCTGGGCCCATATCAATAATCCAGTCAGCTGTTTTAATCACATCTAAATTGTGTTCAATAATCACAATGGTGTTGCCTGCATCTCGCAGAGTTTGTAATACCTTTAACAACATGTCAATATCGGCAAAATGCAAACCGGTGGTGGGTTCATCTAAGATGTAAAGCGTGCGGCCTGTGTCTCGTTTACTTAACTCAAGGGCCAACTTGACACGTTGTGCTTCACCGCCAGAAAGTGTAGTGGCAGACTGGCCTAATTTAATATAACTCAGACCTACATCTAGCAAAGTTTTTAACTTGCGTGCAATAGAGGGAACCGTGCTAAAAAAATCATGAGCTGCTTCGACTGTTAAATCTAAAATTTGTGCAATGTTTTTTCCTTTGTATTGCACCTCCAGGGTTTCGCGGTTGTAGCGCTTGCCAAAACAAACATCACAAGGTACATAGACATCGGGTAAGAAATGCATTTCTACCTTTTTTACGCCATCGCCTTGACATGCTTCGCACCGTCCCCCGGTTGTGTTAAAGCTGAATCGGCCTGCACCATAACCTCTTTCTTTAGCCACGTTCATTTCAGCCATGAGTTCACGAATAGGGGTAAACAAACCAGTATAAGTGGCCGGATTAGAGCGAGGAGTACGACCAATAGGTGATTGATCAACGTTGATGACTTTATCAAAATAATCAATGCCCTCTATTGCTTCGCAAGGCGCTGCCTCTTGATGCGCACGATGCAATTGATGAGCTACAGTGGCATATAAAGTATCGTTAATAAGGGTAGATTTTCCAGAGCCGGAAACACCGGTAACACAGGTAAGTAAACCTACTGGAATTTCAACTGAGACGTCTTTTAAATTATGGCCAGAAGCTTTAATAATTTTGAGTGCTTGCAGCTCTTTAGTGCTGGCATTTTTTTCTGCTACTGTTGGTGTTAGCCAGACCGAGTTGCTGGCTAAGTTAGAATTGGTTTTAGCTGTTCGTAAAGCAGCTGATTTGCTACTAGTTTTACCTTTTACATGGCTGATAGGCTCTAATATTTCAAGTGGTTTTTTTAACCAAGGTAATCGTGTTTGGGGCACTTCAATTCGCAGGCGACCCGATAAGTATTTACCGGTTAAAGAGTCGGGGTGTCGCACAATTTCATCATACTTACCTTTTGCCACTACTTTACCACCGTGCACGCCAGCACCTGGCCCCATATCGACCACATAATCGGCGCAGCGCATCATGTCTTCGTCATGTTCGACCACAATCACGGTGTTACCAATATTTCGCAGGTGTTGTAGTGTGGCAATTAAGCGGTCATTGTCGCGTTGATGCAAGCCAATGCTGGGTTCGTCTAAAACATACATCACACCCGTTAAACCTGAGCCAATTTGCGATGCTAAGCGAATCCTTTGTGACTCGCCACCACTTAAAGTTTCTGCACTTCTGTCTAAGCTTAAATAATTAAGACCCACATCATTTAAAAAACTTAAGCGCAGTCCAATTTCTCGCACGACTTTACTGGCAATTTCACCCTTTTCACCGGTAATGTGCAAACCTTTAAAATAAGTGAGGCAGTCCCCTAGGGTCATATTGCTAACTTGGTAAATGGCTCGTTGTTGATCACCTTGGCCAACTCTTACATGCCTAGCTTCTTGACGTAAACGTGTGCCATGGCAACTGGTGCAGGGCCTAGAAGCACGGTAGCGAGATAAATCTTCGCGTACCAGACTTGATTCGGTTTCTCGGTAACGCCTTTCCATATTCGGAATAATGCCTTCAAAGGTGTGTTTTTTAACTGTTTTTTTACCCTGTGATTGCCCAGAATCTAAAATATAGCTGAATTTAATTTCTTCTTGGCCGGAGCCAAACAATAAAACATTTTGTAAGGCTTGTGGTAAATCTTCAAAAGGTTTTTCAATATCAAAATGATAATGCTCGGCAAGGCTAGTGAGCATTGAAAAATAATAACCATTTCGTTTATCCCAACCTTTAATAGCGCCACTTGCTAAACTTAAAGAGGGAAAACTCACCACTCGTAAAGGATCGAAAAAATCCGCATGGCCTAAGCCATCACAATCGGGGCAGGCACCCATAGGTGAATTAAAAGAAAACAAACGCGGTTCGAGTTCTGTAATGGCGTAATTGCAATGCGGGCAGGCAAATTTAGCATTAAACAAATGGCAAACATCGCTATCCATTTCAAGAGCCATCGCTCTGCCTTCTGCAAGGCGTAACGCGGCTTCAAAACTCTCGGCTAAGCGTTGCTTAATTTGGTCGTATTCTTTATGTGCTTGTAAAAAAACAGCATTGTTCTCTTCGTTGCTAGTGTCGTTATTTACTGATACCACTGCAGGTACTTTAATACGGTCAATGACCACATCAATATCATGCTTTTCAGTTTTCTTTAACTTGGGTAAGTCATCATAAGCATAGGTAGTGTTGTTAATTCTAAAACGCACATAGCCTTGTGCTTGCAAACTACTAAACACATCTAAAAATTCGCCTTTTTTCTCTCGTGCTACTGGCGCCATAATCATTATTTTTGTACCCGCTGGCAAGGCTAAAATGGCGTCTACCATTTGGCTGACGGTTTGTGCTTGTAAAGGCAAGTCATGCTCTGGGCAAAAGGGTGTGCCAGCTCTAGCAAATAATAAACGTAAATAATCGTGAATTTCGGTGACGGTGCCAACCGTAGATCGCGGATTATGGCTAGTGGCTTTTTGTTCAATAGCAATTGCAGGCGATAAACCTTCAATTAAATCCACATCGGGCTTGTCCATGAGTTGTAAAAACTGACGTGCGTAAGTAGATAAACTCTCTACATAACGACGTTGCCCTTCAGCATAAAGGGTGTCAAAAGCCAAACTCGATTTACCAGAACCACTTAAGCCAGTAATAACTACTAGTTGGTTACGAGGTAAATCAATATCAATGTTTTTAAGATTATGAGTTCTAGCACCTCGAATGCTGATAAATGAGTTGGATTTTGCAGCACCCAAATAAGTGCCATCTTGATGAGAATCGGAGTTAAAGGACATTGAGTTCACAAATAAAGGATGACAGGCATAGAACCTTTCATCATAGCCTTAATCTGATAAATTCTGCAAGAAGTCAACCGTAACTCATCATGATTTATCTGCAAAACCGCTCAGAATTAGCGATAATCTAGTTTTAGTTCAATGTCAGCCCATAATGTCATCAGACAATGCCACTTTTCGAATGACGCCTCTAGAGCGTCGCGCTAGTTTTTCTTTAGCATTTATTTTTGCCCTTCGTATGTTGGGCTTGTTTTTAGTCATGCCAGTCTTTAGCCTGGAAGCCACCAAACTACCAGGCGGTGACAATCCTGCGTGGGTGGGTTTTGCGATGGGTATTTATGGTCTCACCCAAGGAGTGCTGCAATTACCTTATGGTATGGCATCAGACCACATGGGTCGTAAAAAAGTCATCGTGTTCGGCTTGGTGGTATTTGCCTTTGGTAGCCTTGTAGCCGCCTCTGCTAATACAGTTACTGAGCTGATGTTGGGGCGAGCACTTCAAGGTGCAGGTGCTGTTTCTGCCGCTGTGAGCGCTTTATTAGCCGATCAAACTCGTGACCAAGTACGTACTAAGGCTATGGCTTTAATTGGAGCAAGTATTGGTTTAATGTTTGCCTTGTCTTTGGTCGCTTCAAGTGCAATTACAGCGGCCATCGGTTTTTCAGGTTTGTTTGTGCTCACCTGTGTTTTAGCAGTGGTAGGTATAGTCGTAGTGCTGTTTTGGACTCCACCAGAACCACTACATCGTGCAACAGGTCCAAGCCCTAGTGTATTGAGCCTGCTCCAGCAACCGGTCTTGGCTCGTTTGTTTTTTGGTGTATTTGTATTGCATGCCGTCCAGTTAGCCATGTGGATGGCTATTCCGCAATTATTAGTACGGGCCGGTTGGATAAAGGAGTCGCATTGGCAAATTTATTTACCTGCTCTTTTAGGCTCTTTTGTCATAATGGGTGGTCTGTTAAGACTAGAGCGTATTGGTTATCAGCGTCAGTTATTTTTAATGGCAGTTAGTTTATTTGCGGTTGCTCAACTAGGATTTTTTGAACAAATTCAAAATCCGAGTGCACAGGTCTTAGGGGTTTGTTTATTCGTGTTTTTTATTGGTTTTAATATTTTAGAGGCCACACAACCCAGCCGGGTTTCTCAATTAGCTCCAGCCAATGGCAGGGGCACGGCTATGGGTATTTACAATACACTGCAATCTTTAGGTCTTTTTACTGGAGGAGCTTTGGGTGGCTGGATTATTAAAACTGGCGGGGCTAATGCCTTGTTTCTGAGTTGTTTTATAGCCGCCTTGGTTTGGCTTTTTATTTTGATTTTAGATTGGCAACAATCTAGGGTCTAAGCGTGCGTTACCATTCATTAAAATTGATATGTATGATGTTGATGCTTATATATAAATAGTATATAACCTCCTTCAAAGTCCACCCCAAATACGATTGAAAAAAACACCACACAATCAACGATCATTTAGCAATATTTGAAAAATTTAATACCCAAATATAAATATTTGGTTTAAGCTTACCTCATATCGAAACTCTCAAGGAGATAAC
>JALQUL010000381.1 GCA_023260735.1 Limnohabitans sp.
ACTAAGAGGCAATATGAAAAAACTAAAACCAGCACCACTCATCGCAAGTTTGGCATTAGGCTTTACAGCTATGTTCGCCGCCCCTATAGCGAGTGCACAGCAAATCAATGTGATTTGTTCAGTTCAAGCAGAGTGGTGTAGCATGATGTCAACTGTCTACAGCAAAACCACAGGTGTGAAGGTCAATATGACCAGTAAGGGTTCGGGTGAAGCCTTGGCTCAACTCATTGCAGAAAAGCAAAATCCAAAAACAGATTTATGGTTTGGTGGTACGGGAGACCCGCATTTACAAGCTGCAGAATTAGATTTAACCCAAGTTTACCAATCGCCCAATGCTAAAAATCTCCATAAGTGGGCGCTAGATCAAGCTGCACAAGCCAACTATAAAACAGTGGGTATTTACTCGGGTCCTTTAGGCTTTGGTTATAACCCAGAAATTTTAGCAAAGAAAAAATTGCCAGTCCCCAAAACATGGGGCGATTTGGCTAACCCTATCTATAAAGGTGAAGTGCAATCTGCTAATCCGGCAAGTAGTGGCACTGCTTACACCATGATTGCTACTTTGGTACAGTTAATGGGTGAAGATAAGGCTTTTGATTACCTCAAAAAACTTCATATGAATATTAGTCAATACCAGCGTTCCGGAGTGGGACCGATTAAAGCGGTGGCTCGAGGTGAAGCGGGTGTTTCAATTAGTTTTGTACATGACGGCCCTGGTGAAAAGTTAAAAGGTTTCCCTGTTGAAACCATTACTCCAAGCGATGGCACAGGTGCAGAAATTGGCGCCATGAGTATTGTGAAGGGTGCTCGTAATTTATCGGATGCACAAAAATTCTACGATTGGGCTTTAACACCAGGAGCGCAAGAAATGGCCGCTGCTGCCAAGCAATTCCAATTGCCATCTAACAAAGCGGCTAAGGTGGATAAAAATGTACCAGACTTTAAAAAAGTAAAGTTTATCAATTACGATTATGCCAAATACGGTAAATCTGAGGAGCGTAAACGTTTAATTGCTCGTTGGGAAAAGGAAGTGAATACCATCACCAAATAATATTGGAGGGGGTTGCGGTTTAGCAGCCCTTTTTTATGAGATGGCTTTGTATTTTGATATTTTTTCTTGTATTTCTTGCTGCAAATTTGCTTAAGTAATTTTTGGTGCATACTGGTGTAGTCAAATTCGGTTTTTGAGTGACACCAAGCTTGAAGAGGTAGATGGGGTGTGGGCTATCACCAACCATTTAGCAGGTCGTGCTCAATGGTAGTACGCCTGTTGGCCTTGAGTTTTGGCGCAACATTTTTTAGCTGGCTTAATGAGTCAATTTTTTTATTTGTTTGAGTATTTTATGGCCATTACACGATCTGCAAATTTTCCTTTAGTGTTGGCAATCAGTTTAGGCCTATTAGGTTTTTTTGCTTTCCCTTGGTATCAATTACAAAACTCAATTAATTGGTCAGCTTTTGCTAATTTATGGGGCAAAGCAGAGTCGGCTAATGCTTGGGCACAAATGTTTACCCAAGGCCGAGTTTGGTTATTCGGCCCACTCATCGCTTTACTATTAAGCGCTTTAGGTTTGTTATTAAAAATTGGCAAGCCCCAAGCAAAATGGCTTATGCTGTGCTCTGGAATAGGCCTTGTTTTGCTGGTGTTTACTGGCTTTTCAATTGGGGTAAACGGTTGGACTTTTGAGTCTCTTAATCAAATAGTGGGTGCATTAAAAACCAATCAATACGGCATGGGCTGGGGTGCTCTTTTAGCCATTACCTCATTCATCAGTATTTTAGCGATTGGCATGGCTCGTCATGGTTGGTTTAAGGGTGATATATTTATAGCACTAAGTGTTGTAACTTGTGCAAGCCTACTCCTAATGTTTATTGCTTACCCTGTAAGTAAAGCATTAATGGCCGCATTTTTAAATGAGTCAGGGGTCGCTTCATGGTTGTCATTTTGGCACCGCATAAGTACCAATAGGCTTTGGGGTTTTAATGCCAACTGTTTGGCAACAACAAGTTGTGGCGTTGCTTGGAATACCCTTATTTTGGCATTGGCCTGTGCCACTGGAACGACTATTTTAGGTACGATGTTGGCACTTATGGCAGAGCGTAGTCACAAAGCTATGCAAACGCCTTTAAAAATACTTTCTTTATTGCCAATCATTACACCCCCTTTTGTAGTGGGGTTGGGTTTAATTTTATTATTTGGCCGAAATGGCATGGTGAACCAAGCGCTAGAAGTCATCTGGGGTGTAGAGCCTACTCGTTGGCTATATGGTATGAAGGGTGTTTTAATTGCGCAGTTATTTGCTTTTACGCCCATCGCTTTTATGATGATGCGAGGAGTAGTACAAGGTATTGCCCCTAGTCTAGAAGAGGCTTCTCAAACCTTGAGAGCTAGTCCTAGGCAAACTTTTTTTACCGTGACACTACCTTTATTAAAACCTGGATTAGCGAATGCATTTTTGGTAGGATTTATTGAAAGCGTGGCCGATTTTGGTAATCCAATTTTAGTGGGCGGTCAGCTTTCAGTATTATCTACTGAAATCTATTTTGCAATAGTAGGTGCACAATATGATTCGGGACAAGCGGCTGCATTGGGCTGCTTGTTATTATTGTTTGCTTTGGGTGTATTTATAGCCCAAAGACAGTTGCTCAATAATCAAAAATTTACCACGATTGGTGGCAAAGGAGATTCAGGTGTACCTCTGCCACTGCCTCCAGGAGTAAGAGCTTTAACATATAGCATTGCCATGCCTTGGTTGATTTTTACTGTCGTTGTTTATTTATTTGCTTTAAGTGGAGGGTTTGTCAAACTGTGGGGCATTGATTATAGTTTTACCTTAGAGCATTTTAAAACGACTTTTGATTTGCAATGGGGTGTGGGTGGCCTAGTGTGGGCAGGAGTGGCTTGGAGCTCTTTATTTACCACTTTAAAGTTAGCGGCCCTATCGGCTCCGTTAACGGCTATCACTGGCCTATTAATCGCCTGGTTATTGGCAAGAACACAGTTTAAAGGACGATCTGCCTTAGAGTTTATTGCCTTGTTGGCTTTTGCAATTCCTGGAACTGTTATGGGTATGGCCTATATTATGGCTTTTAATGTACCCCCTTTAGAATTAACAGGCACTGCCATTATTATTGTTTTGTGTTTTATGTTTAGAAATTTGCCTGTAGGGGTTAGGGCAGGAAGTGCTGCGTTCGAACAACTAGATCGCTCTTTAGATGAGGCCTCTTTAATGTTAAGGGCTTCATCTTTTCAAACTTTTATGCGAGTAACTTTGCCTTTGTTAAAACCCGCTCTTATATCTGCATTGGTGTATAGTTTTGTCAGGGCCATGACGACTATATCGGGAGTCATTTTTTTAGCCACAGCTGAATATGAATTATCTACTGTGTTTATTATTGGTCGTGCAGGTAATGGAGATTATGGAGTAGCCCTGGCCTACTGCACAGTGTTAATTTTTATTTTGTCCGTAAGTGCATTATTAATTCAATGGATGGTAGGCGAGCGTCAGCTAGGGCGCAGAAAAGTCAATGGTTCTACAACTGTCTCTGGTCGCTCCACTTAACTCTAATAGAAAATACAATATGAATCCAGTAGAAAATAATTTACAAAACGGCATTGTTTTTCAGTCGATTTCAAAACGTTATGGCCAGGCCAAAAATTCTGCACTAGCGGTGAATCAAGTGAGTTTTTGTATTGCCCATGGTAGTTTAACGACTTTATTAGGCCCATCTGGTTGCGGTAAAACCACCATTCTAAGAATGATTGCTGGTTTAGAAATGCCCAGCAGCGGAAGTATTATGATTAATGGCGTTGATGTCACCACGCTAGGACCTGCCGAAAGAAACGTCTCTTTAGTGTTTCAAAGTTATGCATTGTTTCCGCATATGACGGTTTTAGACAATGTGGTTTATGGGCTAAAAATGTCTCATGTTCCAAAAGTGCAAGCCATACAAAAAGCCAAAGACACCTTACAGCTAGTAGGTTTGGTAGGCTTTGACGAGCGATTACCCAGTGAGTTGTCGGGCGGGCAACAACAAAGGGTGGCCTTAGCAAGAGCCTTGGTGCTAGAGCCTGCAGTATTGTTATTTGATGAGCCATTATCTAATTTAGATGCTCGATTACGCCGAGAAATGCGTGAAGAAATTAGATCTTTACAACGACGCTTAAATTTAACAGTGGCTTATGTTACTCATGATCAAAGTGAAGCCTTAGCGGTCTCTGATCAAATTATTGTGATGAATCATGGCGTAATCGCGCAAGTGGGCACACCACAGCAATTGTATGAGTTTCCTCAATCTGAATTTGTTGCTGGGTTTATGGGAGAGGCCATGCTATTTCCTGCCCAGGTCTTAGCTAATGGTGATATT
>JALQUL010000471.1 GCA_023260735.1 Limnohabitans sp.
TTTATAAAATTGGTTTTTACAACGAGCAAGTACTCATATTAAGTAGCATTAGTCCTCATTTTCAAACGGATTTAATTTATGGCAATTCAATGGTTTCCTGGGCATATGCATTTAACGCGTCAAGCGATTGCAGATGCCATGGGCGATATCGATGTAGTGGTAGAAATGTTAGATGCCCGCTTACCTGGCTCTAGCAGCAACCCTTTGTTAGCTGAACTCACTCAGCAAAAACCCTCTTTAAAAGTGCTTAACAAACAAGACTTGGCCGACCCTGCACTCACTCAAGCTTGGATGGACTATTACAGCGCCCAAGAAAAAACCGCAGCCTTAGGTCTTAACGCACTAGAGCAAGCACCGGTTAAAAGAATGTTAAGTGCTTGCCAACAATTAGCTCCGCATCGTGGTAATTTATTCAAGCCTATGCGCATGATGATTTGTGGTGTTCCCAATGTGGGCAAGTCCACTTTAATTAATAGTTTGGTAAAAAAGAAAAGCGCTAAAACAGGCGATGAAGCTGGCGTTACTAAAACCATGCAGCGTTATGTTTTAGCTGATGGATTTTATTTATACGACACCCCAGGTGTGTTATGGCCACGCATATTTGTTCATGAAAGTGGCTACAACTTGGCGGCAAGTGGTGCAGTAGGTAAAAATGCCTATGATGATGAAGAGGTGGCTTTGGTGTTACTAGCCTATTTACGTCAACATTATGAATCATCTCTAGTGAGTCGCTACAAAATTAAAACGCAATTGCCAGAAAATGATAACGATTTATTTGAAGAAATTGGTCGTAGGCGAGGTGCGATTCAAACAGGTGGTGTGCTCAATCGACAAAAAATTGCAGAAACCATTATTAGTGATTTTAGAAGTGGTGCCTTGGGACTTATTACCCTAGAAACCCCCACCGAATATCAAGAGTGGTTGGCCGTGGGTCATGAACGAGAAATCGAGCGTCAGTGTAAAAAAGATGAAGCGGCAGCGGCTAAAGCTAAAAAACGCAGTGGAGTCAGACATGACACTAGCAATGAAGCACCAGAATCTGCAAGTGCTAATTTAGATTCAACCCACACCAATTCTCCTGCGGCAAATTCTGACGTTTAAATAAATGCAACAGGCTAGTTAAAAATGAAAGTGA
>JALQUL010000033.1 GCA_023260735.1 Limnohabitans sp.
TTTTTCTTTTGCGGCATGATAGAACTGCCGGTACAAAAACGGTCTGCCAAATCAATAAATCCAAAGCTCTGACTCATCCATAAAATGAGTTCTTCGCTAAGGCGACTAAAGTGAATCATGGTTAAAGTAGCAGCAGAGGTAAATTCGATTGCAAAATCTCTGTCGCTCACTGCGTCTAGACTATTTTGGCAAACACCCTCCATGTCCAATAATTGAGCCACCATTTCACGATCGAGTGGATAACTAGTACCGGCTAAGGCAGCTGCGCCCAATGGAAGCTGGTTAACCCTTTTACGAACATCGGCCATACGTGCGGCATCACGGCTAAGCATTTCTACATAGGCCAACATATGATGACCAAAACTAACTGGTTGAGCTACTTGTAAATGGGTAAAACCAGGCAAAATAACATCGATATTTTTTTCAGCCACTACCAATAAAGACTGTTGTACTTGAGTTAATAATTGAGTAATAACATCAATTTCAGAGCGTAACCATAAACGAATATCGGTAGCTACTTGATCATTACGGCTACGGCCTGTGTGTAAACGCTTACCTGCATCACCCACTAACTTGGTTAACGCAGCCTCAATATTAAGATGTACATCTTCAAGGTCTAATTGCCACTGAAATTGGCCTGACTCAATCTCTTGCGTAATTTGTGCCATGCCTTGTTGTATAGATGCATGGTCTTGGACCGAGATAATCCCTTGCTTGGCTAACATTTGTGCATGGGCTAATGAGCCTTGAATATCGACTCGCCATAACCGTTTATCAAAATCTATACTGGCCGTATAACGCTTGACTAAATCGCTCATGGGTTCAGAAAACAAAGAGGACCACGCTTGTGATTTATTATGAAGTTGACTTTGAGACATAATGGCTTACCAATCGGGTTGAATATAAAATTTTTACGAAGCCTATGGTATCAATCAAATCGAGCAATCGTTTGACAATTTAGAAAACGCTATAAAGTAGATTTTTTGCCCATAATGACTAGGGATGAATAAAAAAATCGAACTTAATAGCCTATTCAAGACAAAACTTTAAAGGCTGTAAGAAATGATGAAACAGGTTTTTTAACAATAGTTGAGAACTGAAACATTGAGTTTAATCATCAAATCAAC
Source organism: Limnohabitans sp. (assembly GCA_023260735.1). Classification (GTDB taxonomy): domain Bacteria; phylum Pseudomonadota; class Gammaproteobacteria; order Burkholderiales; family Burkholderiaceae_C; genus JALQUL01. The sequence goes on from JALQUL010000033.1 coordinate 1,128, forward strand.
AATAATGGTGTTTAATTTTTCAACTCAAGCTTTTTTTACAATAGAGATTTTACCAGCTGCTTTAGCCCTACCGACATGCAAAAAAAAGATTCCAATCTTCAACATCAGCTGCTATTTAATTATTGCCGAATTGGCTCGGTATTTAGAGCTGTGATTTTGGTGCAAACAGTAACCGCTATCGGGCTGCTATTTGTACATGACTCATTTTTTAATTGGTTAGCTCATTTTGCTATGAGCAATAGTGCAATAATGCCCGCAACCTTATTATGGTTATTAATTGGATGTCTTTGCAAAGACTTACTGACAGCGATGCCACGAAGCGTTCAATTTATTTTTGGAGTGGTAATTGGTGCTAGTATGGGAGTAGTAGCAAGCATCATCCCTTATTTTTTAGAACTCTCTGAAAATCGATTAAGTTTTGCTGGTGCCTTAGCAGGAGCAGGACTTTCTGGCTTATTGTTAATGTTCGCTAGTTTAAGCAGCGCAGCTTTAAAACAAATACAAACAGAAGCTCAACTCAAAGTCTTACAAGCCAGGGTACAACCTCATTTTTTATTTAATAGCCTTAACAGTGCCATAGCCTTAGTCAAAAGTGAACCTAAGCAAGCACAAACCTTATTAGAAGATTTAAGTGATTTATTTCGTAACGCATTGCACTCACATGATACGCCTATTACCCTAGAAGGTGAGCTTGAGCTCACACGGCAATACCTTGCAATTGAAACACTTAGATTTGGTAAGCGGTTAAAAATTAATTGGGAGGTAGATAACTTGTCAAAAACGGCTTTGGTTCCTACTTTATTATTACAACCACTCGCTGAAAACACCATTCATCATGCAGTTGAACACACTACCGATACCATTGAGTTAAACATTAGCTCACAAATGGTAGGCAAAATAGTTTGTTTAAAAATTAGTAATACTTATACCCAATCAAAAACACCATCAGATCATAAGAGTTCTAAAGCAAGGTTTGGTATTGGCCTAGCCAGTGTAGAACAGAAGCTCAAATTATTTTTTGATATAGAAGCTTATTTCCAAGTGGAAAAGAAAAATAATTTATTTATCGTTGAAATGCGCTTCCCAATTCATCACTCTTAAAAGCACTTTAAGAGTGATGAATACGTGAATGTAGGGAATAGATTGAACTGACCATTACTCGGATTTTATAACTCAAATCCATTGCTATAGGTCAAAAGGCAACACCTCGGCCATTTAAGACTATGCCAAGAATGCACTCATTCATTTTGTAGCAAAATCCCAAAAATAAGATTTCATTTTAGGTATATAAAACCATCAACACTTAGTAATTACCTAGCACTGAAAACATCATCAATGAATAGACAATTGATTGAGTATTTTCTCAATAAATGCGAAATACTACATTTTTAGCGTACTAAAATATTACAAATTTACAACATCTGTTTACAATAAGTTAAAGAACTTGCTGTATCACTTGTTTCAGCATTCTTTTAAAGGTTTGGATGGCCTACCCTGCAATTATTTTTAACGATAGTTAGAGTTTACAAAATATAGCTTGCAATGCATCCCCATTCATTACCTACCTGCTTTTCTTGATTTATTTGGCAGGCTGTTAAAACTTTAATTATTTAAATAGGATAGCGGACATGTTTCAGGCTTTAAGTGTATTAATTGTTGATGATGAAGCCTTGGCGCGTCGTCGATTAAAAGAACATTTAGAAGATTTAGGGGTGCTTTATTTTCATGAAGCAGACTCGGCTAATACTGCGCTCACAACTTTATCGTCTTTTCCTATTGACGTAGTATTGTTAGATATTCAAATGCCTAACGTCAACGGACTTGAACTGGCAGTACTTATCAAAAAACAACACAAAGCTGAAATTATTTTTGTTACTGCTCATACTGAATACGCTTTAAATGCCTTTGAACTTGCGGCAACCGATTACCTAACTAAACCCGTTCGTATCGAGCGATTACATCAAGCCCTTGAAAGGGCAGAAAAACAAATTAAAGCGAAAGATCAGCAACACGAAAACCTCAATAAACCTTATTTAGTAGTAACAGACAGGCATGGCAGTCACCGAATTGCTTTAGATGAGATTATTTACTTCAAGGCCGAACTTAAATACGTCACGATTAGAACTTTACACGGTAAACATATTTTTGAAGAAAGTTTAAATCAGTTACAAGAAAAATTTCCAAAAGAATTTATTCGTGTCCATCGAAATGCTTTGGTCTCAAAATCTAGAATTAGACGGCTTAGAAAAAACTCAGATGACAATTGGGTAGTCGAAATTTTAGGTATTCCAGATACCTTAGAAGTTTCTAGGAGACATTTACCTACTTTACGACAAGAGTTTAATGCCGATAGTAATTACGGTTTTAGCACACTTAGCTATTAACTCATCTCCCAATTGGGGAGGATGAGTTAATGCAGTTTGAATGATTGATTAATATTGCTTAAAAATTCAGTATGTCAAGCGCTTATTAAGCCACTTTATCTCAGTTTATCGGCTTCACTAATAAATGAATCAGCAAAAAAGTTTTCTGCGTGGAGTCCGCACAATTCCACAAAGTCTTTTTGTGCACTTTCCACCACAATAGGTGCACCACAAGCGTAAACCTCATGCTCAGATAAATCAGGGAACTCTTGCATTACCGCTTGATGCACAAAACCAGTTGCACCTTTCCAAGCGTCTTGTTCTTGCGCATTCGAAATGACTGGGATGTAACGAAGTTGAGGCATAAGTGTTTTTTGGTTTTCTACCCAATCATTCATATAGAGGTCAGCAGGTCGACGTCCACCCCAAAACAATGTCACAGGCCTATTAATGGATTGATGCTGCATGGTTTCTAAAATAGCTTTAATAGGTGCAAAACCGGTTCCAGAGGCTAATAAAACAATCGGTTTTTGACTCTCTTCACGCAAATAAAAACTACCAAAAGGGCCTTCCATACGAAGAATCTCCTTGTTTTGCATTCGGGCAAAAACATGATCTGTAAAACGGCCACCAGGCATATGCCTTATATGTAACTCTAAGAAGGGACCATTGTGTGAAGCATTCGCAATAGAGTAAGCCCTTTTGAATCCTCCGGTAAGGGCAAACTCAATGTATTGCCCAGAATGGTATTTAAACTCGGTCGCGGCAGGTAATTGTAATTCTATGATCATGACATCATCTGATACCTTTTTTAAACTTGCCACACGTGTTGGCATTTTTAAAACTGGAAAGGCACCCAAAGCACCTACTTGTTTAGACTCAAGCACCAAGTCAGACAAGGGTTTGGCACAACAAGTTAATACATAACCATCGGCTTCTTCTTGCACACTTAGTGCCTTTTCTTGATGGGCAGTATGTTGGACTTCACCAGCAATTTTTTTACATTTACACGAACCACAAGCACCATCTTTACATCCATAGGGCAAGGCCAAACCGGCTTTAATACCGGCATCGAGTACCGTTTCCGACGATTCAGCTTGAAAAACTCTTCCGCTTGGTTCAAAAGTAATTGAGAATGACATGATTTGTAAATTTAACTCCAAAATAAACAGCTTGTAAGCAAACAATAACCCCCGATTATGCTATGACTTGAGTGAGCTACCACATAAATCAATATGAACAGAAAGGATATGACTTGAAATTGATGGTATTTGTACTGCATTTTTCCTATTACCAATTGAAACATCACTACAGCACAGATCAAAAATAGCCTTCTATTCTATTAATACCTAGTGGTTGATATTGAATTTTTTGCTGGCTTAAAATGGTGAGCAACTCATTGAATCAAAAAATCATGTTTATGAAAAACTCAGCAATCGGCACCTTACCGTCCCGATTCAAAAGAAATAGGTTGTTAATTGTTGGCTGCGGTGACATAGGGCAGCGTCTATTACGTCAACTACCCAAAAACACTCAGGCTATAGTGCTAAGCTCTAGCACTATAGCTAAGCCCGAATTAAAACAATTTCCAATCAAAATAATTCAAGGTAATCTTGATCAAGTAAAAACTCTAAAAAGACTAACTTCACTAGCGCCTAAAGTCATACATTTGGCTCCCCCCGCCCCTTTAGGTTTGATAGACAAAAGAACTCAAAATTTAATTCGTACTTTGCGAAAAGGCGCTTCAACACGACATATTATTTATGGCTCTACCAGTGGTGTTTATGGTGATTGCGCAGGTAAATGGATAGATGAGACTCAAACTGTAGCACCCAGCACTGATAGGGCGAAAAGAAGAGTTTCTGCAGAACAACAATTAAGGCAACTTGGCAAACAATCCAATATTAAAATTAGTATTTTAAGAATACCAGGTATATATAGCTTAGATAGATCTGAACATAGTATTAAAGAGCGTCTGCTTTTACAAAAACCTGTCTTAATTGCTGAAGATGACGTTTACACCAATCACATACACGCAGATGATTTGGCTAATATTTTTTGGCACAGTTTATTTAAAGCAAAAGGACAAAGAATTTATCATGCAAGTGATGATACTGATCTGAAAATGGCCGATTATTTTGACCTCGCTGCCGAAATTTTTAATATCCCCAAAACCATTAGAATTTCTAGAGATAATGCAAAAAAAATACTTCCTGCTTTACAGATGAGTTTTATGAGCGAAAGTAGAAGATTAAAAAACAATCGCTTGAAGCAAGAACTACGAGTTAAACTACGATTTCCTACTGTTAAAGATGGTTTAGAAAAAACTCATCCGATCTTGCATGAACAAGCGAATTTTTCTCCCTTTAACTAAAAAAACAATTAGCTATATCCTTATTCTAATTGAGATTTTATTTATTATATTAATT
>JALQUL010000007.1 GCA_023260735.1 Limnohabitans sp.
TCAGCCAGGCAAAACCTGTATCGGTAAACTCAATCCAAAAAATTCTTTTGTCAAAACCGTCTTGTGTCTTTTTTACCAAGCCCCAATTTTCACATTGCTTCACCAAACTACTCATAGCTTGTTTACTCACGCCCGCATTAATGGCTAAATCCATTAATTTTGCACCTTTTTTGGGCAAATGCCGAGTGATGTGTATATGCGCCGCCACTAACTGCCCACGAGCTGCTAAATTGGCTAAAGACAAAGGTAAATCGAGTTGCCTTGCCATAACTTGTAAGACCCTGGCGTCGTAACGTCTTAAGGCATCGCCCATGAGGCGGCCAAAATGTGTTTGTCTTAATTCATCAAAAGTATTATTATGGGGGTTATTGGTCATAATGCATATAGTAAAGCAAATTGACTAAAAAAAGTAGTTTCAAAGATGTATTCATCGAATAAACTACTGTTCATCTAAGCAGTAGTTTTCATTGTCTTCACTCATTTGGGTGAAAAAATGGCTATTTATTGCTCTCTTGTTGGTTCTACATTTGGAGTCTTATCATGGATGTATTTGGTAAAAGCGCCCCGGTTAACAGCGAAAAAGCAAAAGCCCTTCAAGCCGCCTTGGCACAAATTGAAAAACAATTTGGCAAAGGTACTATCATGCGCTTGGGCGAAGGCGAAGCCGTTGAAGACATTCAAGTCGTCTCTACTGGGTCATTGGGTTTAGATGTGGCCCTAGGCGTAGGCGGCCTGCCACGTGGTCGTGTCATTGAAATCTACGGCCCAGAGTCTTCGGGTAAAACCACTTTAACACTGCAAGTCATTGCAGAAATGCAAAAACTAGGCGGCACTTGTGCTTTCGTTGATGCCGAACATGCACTAGACACCCAATATGCACAGGCTTTAGGCGTTAATTTGCAAGATATGTTAATTAGCCAACCCGACACCGGTGAACAAGCGCTTGAAATTGTCGACTCATTGGTGCGCTCTGGGGCGGTTGATTTAATCGTCGTGGACTCGGTGGCTGCTTTAACACCAAAAGCCGAATTAGAAGGAGAAATGGGCGACTCTTTACCTGGCCTGCAAGCTCGACTCATGAGCCAAGCCTTGCGTAAACTCACCGCTACCATCAAAAAAGCCAACTGTATGGTGATTTTTATTAACCAAATTCGTATGAAAATTGGTGTGATGTTTGGCTCACCAGAAACCACTACTGGTGGTAATGCGTTAAAGTTTTACGCCTCTGTTCGTTTAGATATTCGCCGCACCGGCACAATCAAAAAAGGCGAAGACTCGATTGGTAACGAGACTAAAGTCAAAGTAGTCAAAAACAAAGTGGCTCCTCCATTTAAAACCGCCGAATTTGACATTATGTTTGGTGAAGGTATTTCACGTCACGGCGAGATCATTGACTTAGGCGTGCAACACCGCATTGTTGAAAAATCGGGTGCTTGGTATGCCTATAACGGCGAAAAAATCGGCCAAGGCCGTGATAACGCACGTGAATTTTTAAAGGAAAATCCAGATCTTTCAGTTGAAATTGAAAACAAAGTACGTACTGCATTAGGTGTGCCTTTGTTACCAGTTAAAGGTCCAAGTGCAGCCGATAAGATAGCCACCAAAGCAGCTGAAAAAGCGGCTAAAGAGGCAGCCAAAGAAGCGGAAAAAGCCGAAAAATTGGCGGCAAAAGCTGCAAAAGCTGCGCCTGCTAGCAAAGAACCTGAAGTCGCTGCGGAGTAAACATGAATTGGCGTCGTCCTTACTTGCCCCAAGAAAACTCTTCTGCTGATGCCAAGCGAAATGCTTCTTCGCCCAAGCAACATAAGGATGACGCTGATTTAAAAACCATTGCCCAATGGAGCGGGGCAGAAGTGGCTGATTTAAGCTCTCATTCAGAAAGTAATTCTGCTGATGGTGTGGATGATGTGAATCCTCGTTCGAAGCAGTTTTCTAGGCCAATCGGCTCACCAGAACTAGAGCCCAAAAACAACCCTCATCATTCCAAGGATCAATGGTCTCATCAGCAGCCCCCACAACGCAAAGGCCCAAGCCTAAAAAACAGAGCGCTTCGCTTACTTACTCTACGCGAACACTCTAGGCCAGAACTTGAACGAAAATTAGCCATTCACGAAGAACAAACTGGGCAATTGGCTTTAGTACTTGATGACCTAGAGGCTAAAGGCTTTATTAGCGAAGAGCGTGTAGTCGCTTCTGTAGTGTACCGACGAAGTAGCAAACTTGGGGCTAAACGGGTAGGCCAAGAATTACAACACAAAGGCATTAGCCAAGAAGCAGTAAAAGAGGCTGTAGCCGAACTACAAACTACCGAGCTAGAGCGAGCCCGTGCAGTGTGGTTGAAAAAATTTGGCCAAACAGCCACCAACCCAAAAGAAAAAGCCAAACAATTGCGTTTTTTAATTAGCAGAGGCTTTAGTACTTCCGTGCTTTACGATGTTTTAGGCACTTATGTAGATGATTTTTTGCCATTTGATGATAATTAAAAAATGAAATGCAAGCTAAATTCATTTTTATTACTCCATCACTTTTTACACTACAACTATAAATAATTTTGATATAAAAAGTAAATTTTGCGTAAATTTTATGTCGAAACAGTTAAAATTATCTCGTTCAAAGTGTTTTAGTTTCAATTTTGGTTTGGAGTTTTAATGTTAAAAAAAATAACACGTATTGCTGTATTAGCTTCTTTACCCTTGTTCTTTGTAGCTTGTGGTGGTGGTAGTTCTGACTCTGTCGAATCTTATGCAGGTCATTATCAAGGTACCTTGGCTGGTAGCCCAGGACATGAGAAAAATGCAGGTAAATTAGAATTTACCATCAGCTCAACTGGTAAATTAACCGGAACTGCGAATGTTAATATTTACCCACAAATTTTAGATGGTTCTATTGATAGCTCAGGCACTATGAAAATTCAAATGTGGGGTGGTGGTATTGGTAAATATGCCAGTATGGTAATGACTGGAACTGTAAAGGCCGACAATACTTTTACAGGCACTACCTATGAAAATTACAAACCATCAGTAACTGGTACATTTACTGGCAAAAAAGACTAATTGATTTATCAATCATGAACAAACCGCTCAAGGGCGGTTTTTTTGCGTCAATTCAATCCTAGTTTTAAATGGTTTGGCCTAACATCAGCTCTAGGTTTTGTACTGCTGCTCCGCTGGCGCCCTTACCTAAGTTATCAAGGCGAGCAATCACTACTGCATGACCAAAATCATCATTGCCATACACCCTTAGCTCTAATTTATTGGTGTTTTTAAGAGCTACTGCATCTAGCTTGCCGTTTTCTGTAGCAGACTCAACCGTCACCCATTGGCTGCCAACATAATGTGCACGCAGGGCTTGCTCAAGGTCAGCTACTTTTACTTGGGTTGGTAACAAATCTAAATGAATCGGCAATTGCACCAACATACCTTGGTCAAAGTTAGCCACTGCAGGAATAAATAAAGGCCTACGAGTCAAACCAGTATTGGCTAATATTTCAGGGATGTGCTTATGATTAAGACCTAGCGCGTAGGTTTCATAAGCAGGAGCTTGGCCTTTTTCATAGGCTTCCATCATGACCCGGCCACCGCCTGAATAACCGCTAATAGAGGGCAAACTAGCCGCAAAATCTTGGGGGAGGAGGCCAGCATCAATTAAAGGGCGCAAAATAGCAATTGCACCCGTCGCATAACAACCAGGGTTAGAAACCCTGTCAGCGGCCTTTACCGCTTCACGTTGTAAAGCACTTAACTCTGGAAAACCGTAAACCCATCCTGGCGCAATTCGATGTGCAGTGGACGCATCAATGATTTTGGGTTTTTTACCAGATAAAGCATCTATCATTGCCACCGATTCTTTAGCAGCATCATCATGCAAACACAGTATAACTATATCCGCATTTTGCATGATTAATTTTTTTGCTTCTGGGTCTTTTCGCTTGTCAGGATCAATACTGAGCAAGTTTATGCCAATTTTACCCGCTAAACGCTCCCGAATTTGCAATCCTGTCGTTCCTGCTTCACCATCAATAAATATATTTGCCATGACTTATATAATAAATAATTAAGAATTTTCTGCCTATCGTAAGACTGATTTAAGTTTGTTGCAATGCATCATGATAGAGTATCAGATGTTTTTTGGTGCTACCTTAATTTACAATCATTTGGTTATTGTAATCAACGTAGTCAGAATCACTCCCAACAGAAGAAGAGGGTCCATGAAAATTCACGAGTACCAAGGCAAGGAAATCTTGCGTCAATTTGGTGTAACTGTTCCACGCGGTATTCCTGCGTTCACAGTACAAGAGGCTGTTGAAGCAGCGCAAAAACTAGGCGGTCCAGTTTGGGTTGTTAAAGCTCAAATTCACGCTGGTGGTCGCGGCAAAGGCGGTGGCGTTAAGTTAGGTCGCTCAATTGACGAAGTGCAAGCTTTGGCAAACGAGATTTTGGGTATGCAACTCATTACCCATCAAACTGGCCCTGAAGGTCAAAAAGTACGTCGTCTTTTAATCGAAGAAGGCGCAGACATCAAACACGAATATTACGTGTCTGTTGTAACTGACCGTGCAACACAACATGTTGCTGTCATCGCTTCTAGCGAAGGCGGTATGGATATTGAAGAAGTGGCTCATTCCACTCCAGAAAAAATCCTCACTACATTGGTCGATCCACTCGTTGGTTTCACCGATGAACAAGCCTCTACCTTAGCTCGTGGTATTGGTATCCCTGAAGGCTCATTAGCTCAAGCAACTGACACCTTCCAAAAACTCTATAAGTGTTACATGGACACTGATGCCAGCTTGGTTGAAGTCAATCCACTCATTTTAGAAGGCAATGGCAATATCAAAGCCTTAGACGCTAAGTTCAACTTTGACTCTAATGCTTTATTCCGTCATCCAGAAATCGTCGCTTACCGCGATTTAGACGAAGAAGATCCAGCTGAAGTAGAAGCTTC
>JALQUL010000065.1 GCA_023260735.1 Limnohabitans sp.
TACCCAAACACTTTCAATGGCATTACTTCGGTGACTGGCAAAAATATGACTAGCCAATTGTTGTGAGGCTTGTGGTAAACAAGCTGTCGCAAAATGTTCGGCATCAAGTACTACAAAATCAGCCGATTGGCCTACCGCTAAACCATTTATATTTCTGCCACTGGCTTGGGCACCGCCTTTGACGGCGGCTAACATCATGGCACTTGCAACGTCTGGCTGTTGTTGATTTTTAATCACGTTGCGTTGTTGAAGATGTAAACGTTGACTATATTCCAGTAGCATAAGTTCTTCTGCTGCGTTCACACAGACATGGCTATCAGAACCAATGCCCCAGACTCCATCATGCTCTAACCAAGCGGGCATATTAAATATACCATCGCCTAAATTACATTCAGTACTAGGACATATACCGGCTACGGCTTGGCTTGTTGCTAATTGTTTTATTTCGCTTGGGCTTAAATGAGTGGCATGCACTAAACACCATTTTGAATTGAGCTCAAAATAATGAAGTAATAATTCAACTGGTCGCTTACCACTCCATGCAAGGCAAGCATTCACTTCGGCCATTTGTTCGGCAATATGAATATGAATAGGGGCTGCTGGATTCAAACTGTGCAAACCATCTAAGGCTTCTTTTAAAGACTCTAGGGTGACTGCACGTAAAGAGTGTGGCGCTAAACCCAATACGGCGTCTTGTGCCAGGCAAATAGGATTTAATTGTTCTAATAGTTTTTGCATTGCCTTATTACTATGCAAAAACCTTTTTTGCTCTTTTAATGGCGTTTGCCCATCAAAACCACTGTATTGATATAAAACGGGCAACAAAGTGATATGTATTCCTGTCTCTTGCGCTGCTTGCAACAAACATTGAGCCATAGTAGCTGCATTAGCATAAGCTTTACCATCGGTGTCGTGATGTAAATAATGAAATTCACATACCGAGGTGTAACCAGCTTGCAGCATTTCTATATATAAAAACTTAGCAATAGCCAGCATTTGCGCAGGGCTGATTTGCAAAGCAAATTGATACATTTGAGTGCGCCAACTCCAAAAGCTGTCTTGTGATTGATTTTTAAATTCAGTTAAACCGGCAAACCCTCGCTGAAAAGCATGCGAGTGTAAATTGGGCATGCCAGGCAATAAAGGCCCTTTTGCATGAGGTACGGATAGCGTGTTGATAGCCTTTGCATCTACACCAATTAAGACCGACTCAATAACACCTTCATTATTCCAAGTGAGGTGTATATTTTTAGCCCAGCCAGTAGGCAATAATGCATCCCTGGCGAATAGTTGTCTTGTGTTCATTCAAGCGTATCCTTTATATGGTGCCTACTCGAGCTGTCTTGAGCATGAATCGATAAACAATTTTGTGCAATTTTGCCTTGCCTAATGACAGTGCAGTGGGGACGATGGCCAAAATGATAGACTAACTCTGCAGCACTTTTGCAAGGCCAGACCACAAAATTGGCAACTTGGCCAATATGCAATTGCCCATAAGATTCTTCAAGTGCTAAAGCTTTAGCTGCATGATAGGTAATCCCAGCCAAAGCTTCTGCCACTGTTAATCTAAAAAATGTACAAGCCATATGGGTCATTAATAATAAACTGTGTACAGGTGATGTGCCAGGGTTGTGGTCGGTGGATACTGCCATAGGCACACCCGCATCACGTAATGCTTGAATAGGAGGGACGTGGGTGTCGCGTAGGTTGTAAAATGCTCCGGGTAATAAAACGGCAACAGTACCTGAGGCTTTCATGGCGGCAATACCTTCTAAAGATAAATGCTCAATATGATCGCATGACAGAGCGTTATAACGTGCTGCTAAAGCTGCACCGCCCATATCGCTAAGTTGTTCGGCATGTAATTTAACCGGCAGTCCCAACGCTTGCGCAGCTTTAAAGACCTTTTCGGTTTGCGCTAAATTAAATGCAATGTTTTCACAAAACACATCGACTGCATCGACCAAACCTTCTTGTGCAAGAGTGGGTAGTATTTCTTGGCAGACTAAATCAATATAGTCATCAGGGTGGCCTGCGTATTCGGGGGGCAGTGCATGTGCGCCTAAAAATGTAGTTTGAATCTTTACATCAAAATGTTGTGATAAGCGTCTGGCTACTTTTAATTGTTTGCGCTCGTCAGCTAGGCTTAAACCATAGCCCGATTTAATTTCTAGTGCACAAACACCCTCGGCTAATAATGCTTCTAGGCGTGGTGCAGATTGTGCAAATAATTCATCTTCAGTGGCTTGGCGGGTCGCATTAACAGTAGAGATAATGCCACCTCCTGCTTTGGCAATGGCTTCATAACTAGCTCCCTCTAGGCGCATAGCAAATTCATTGGCTCTATGACCTGCATAAACCAAGTGAGTATGGCAATCTACCAAGCCAGGCGTCACAATCGAATCACGGCAATCATAATGCGTTAAGGCGCTATAACAGCTTGGCAATTCATGACTAGGGCCAGCCCACACTAAAATTTGATTTTGCACCACCAAACTTATAGGCCTTAAATGGCCACTGGTCGGGGCTAAATCTTGCTGGGCTATAGGGTTTAAAGGGAAATAAGCATCTTCTTGAATATGATGCCAAACACCGTCTGCACTAGGGTGAGAAAAAATGGAGGATGAAGCATTCATAATGCAGCCTAAGTGAAAAAATAAAGAGAACTATTGGGCCGACTCAACTTGTATCTTCATGATAATTAAACGGCTAGTAGTGAAGTTGTCTTGACTGCTACAGTTAAAACTCAACTGTAAAGCGGGTTGCTGAATTGAAGTCCAAAAACCTTGCCTACTGCTACACTCTAAAAACGCTTGGCCAGCGTTGAAGTTTTGGCAACTAAAACGCCATTGACCTGTATGCACCAAGCATAAGTAAAAGCAATTAGGTTCAAATTGCAAATCGCTAGAGTGCTTGAAAATTTGCATACTGCCAGTGGCTTGGCCACGCCTGGTCATAAGGTTTAAATCGTCACAGCTTGGGCCTAAAATTTCAGAATCTATGGCTTGTTCCCCTTTAAAAGAATAGGGTACCAAAGTTTGATTTAAAAAGTGAGACGGTTGATGTTGGCTATGTAAAATCACTCCATCACCTTTTAACAAGCAAATAATACGGTCTATTCCATTAAAGATAGAAAACGGACCACTTTGTTGAATAGTGGCGATACTGACACGCCAAATAAAATCAGACCAATTAGCACCAATAGGAAATGAAATAATTTCTTGAGTTTGCCCACCACCATTTTTCCAAGCTTGTGGTTCTATGGTGTTGGCATCAAAAAATTTATATTCCAATTCCATTGGTGTTTCCTATGAATTAAAAAATGCTTTCAATAAATTGGTTAAGAAGCAATTTACTTAATCATTGGTAAATTTAAGCCCTTGGCTTTGGCAGTAGCAATCGCTTGTGGATAGCCTGCATCAGCATGACGCATTACACCAGAACCACAATCATTGACCAGCACTCTAGCCAAGCGTTCGGCGGCGGCCTCGCTAC
>JALQUL010000136.1 GCA_023260735.1 Limnohabitans sp.
TGGCGCTCATGCTGACGCACCCTTGCATTATGCTAACCAACAAGCCGCTATTGGTCATGTAGAACTACCCCCCTATATTGGACCTTGCCGAGTTATTGAATGTTTTAATAGCGATGAGCTAGTTTTGCCACAACACATCAAACATGCGCTTGATGATTTGCCTCCCCGTATTCTTTTAAAAACATCTAAGCAAGCAAGCCAATCTTGGAGTTCATTCTCGGCGATTCATCCACAAACATTAGAGTTAATTCAATCCACTCTTGAATATCAAAAAAAACATAGTAGTTTTTTATTAATAGGTATTGATACACCTAGTATTGATCCTAGCAATAGCTTTGAGCTCCCCTGCCATCATTTTCTACTTCGAAACAATTGCCACGTTTTAGAAAATTTAGTCTTAGATGAAGTGTCTTCGGGTGATTATGAATTAATTGCTTTACCCCTTAAATTAAGACATGCTGACGCATCACCCGTTAGAGCAATATTAAGAAGTTTATAGTTCTTAAACCTAGAAAATGATTTTTTTAATTAAATAAAAAATCATTATGTCGTTGTTTATAAGCGACACCACTCTCTTTCAAGCAGTGTTAACTTCTGTTTTTCTTTTTTAATAACCCATCAGAAGCTTGTTAAAAATCACTGCACCAATTAATACGCATCATTTTTTACGAGTTTAAGCGCAATATCAAAAGCTTTTCAAAACTTTGTTTGCCATTGATACTCATACATTTTGTCGTGTTAAAAATAAGGTGAACTTTTAATTAGCCTGATTTTCATCTATTTTTTTATGACTATTAGTTTAAAAGAGTGCCAATTAATGGACTCGCAAGACACCTTGGCAGGCCTTCGTGACCTATTTGATATTCCAGAAAATACTGTTTATTTAGACGGTAACTCTTTGGGGGTTTTGCCAAAAGCAACCCTTAACCGTGTTACTGATGTGGTGAAAAATGAATGGGGACAAGGCTTAATTAGAAGTTGGAATAGTGCAGGTTGGTTTGCTTCGCCACAACGAGTTGGAAATAAGATAGCAAAGTTAGTCGGTGCTTATGAAAACGAATTAGTCGCCACCGACAGCACCAGTATTAATTTGTACAAAGTTTTATTTGCCGCCATTCAAAAAGCCAAAACTAGCCCTTATTCTGCACAGCATCGTTATGTATTAAGTGAGAAAAGCAATTTTCCTACCGATCTTTATATTGCGCAATCTTTGTGCGCACAGTTTGGTTTAGAGTTGAAATTGGTGCATTGGAATGATGTTCAAGCACATTTAAATTCCGAGGTCGCTGTACTGATGTTAACTCACGTTAATTACCGAACAGGCGCTATGTATGATATGGCTTCCATGACAGAAAAAGCCCATTCCGTTGGGGCCTTAGCTGTTTGGGATTTAGCCCATAGTGCAGGTGCTGTGCCGGTTGATTTAAATGCAGCTCAAGCAGATTATGCAGTGGGATGTGGGTATAAATATTTAAATGGTGGCCCTGGAGCACCAGCTTTTGTATGGGTTAACTCCTCACATGCCAACGAGTTTCACCAACCTTTAGCAGGTTGGTGGGGTCATGCTACCCCATTTCAATTTACCACCCAATATGAACCGGCTGCTGGTGTCTCTCGTTATTTGTGCGGTACGCAAGCCATTATTAATATGTCAGCTTTAGAGGTAGGATTAGAGGCTTTTGAAGCTGCACAAGCATTGGGTGGAATGGATGCACTTAGGAAAAAATCATTGGCTTTAACTGATTTATTTATACAATTAGTGAATGAGCGTTGTACTGGATTTGGTTTAGGCATTGCCACTCCTTTAGAACATTCTATGCGTGGCTCTCAAGTGTGTTTAAGTCGCGAAACAGGCGCTTACGCAATTGTTCAAGCACTTATTGCTAGAGGTGTGATTGGTGACTTTAGAGCTGGTGGAGCCAGCACAGGAGAGCCTGACATCTTAAGATTTGGCTTTACTCCTTTATATATTGGTTTTGTTGATGTTTGGAATGCCGTTGAGCAACTCAAACAAGTGCTTGAAACTAATGAGTGGCAAGCTGAACAATTTAAACAAGCTCATGCAGTGACCTAAGGAGACCCTATGGAAAACTTAAGTGCTGACAGCGCCACACAAAAAATTGTTTTAGATGAAAAGGCCCAACTCGATTTTTCCAGCTCCATGAGTTATGGCGATTACTTACAACTAGATCAATTATTAAGTGCACAAAAACCATTGTCACCCGATCACAATGAGCTATTGTTTATTATTCAACACCAAACCAGTGAGTTATGGATGAAGCTCATGGTGCATGAGCTGACTGCTGCGATTGAAAACATTACTCAAGAAAATTTAGGCGAAGGTTTTAAGAAGTTATCTAGAGTTAGCAAGATCATGGAGCAACTGGTTCATGCTTGGGATGTTTTAGCGACCATGACTCCCCCTGAATACAGCGCTATAAGGCCTTATTTAGCCAATAGCAGTGGTTTTCAAAGTGCTCAATACCGATGCATAGAATTTTCATTGGGCAATAAAAATGCAGCTATGTTAAAGCCGCATGCTCATCATCCTGACCGCCTTGCAATGGTAGAAAAAGCCTATCAAGCGCCCTCTCTGTATGACCGCAGTTTGCAGTTATTAGCCAAGCGTGGAATTGCAGTACCAAACAACTATTTAGAGCGTGATTGGACACAAGCTTATGTGGCTCATCCAGAAGTAGAAAATGCTTGGCTTACCATCTATAGAAATCCAAAACAATATTTTGACCTTTATCAATTAGGTGAGGAACTCACCGATTTAGAAGATGCTTTTAGGCTGTGGCGCTTTAGGCATGTCACAACCGTTGAAAGGGTTATTGGTTTTAAACGAGGTAGTGGTGGCACAAGCGGTGTGAATTACCTTCGTAAAATGTTAGATATTGTTTTGTTTCCAGAAATATGGAGCTTACGCACCAATCTTTAACATTGCATTAAGAATAGAGTTTTAAAATAGAGCCATAAATTCTCAACTTCTTTTGGGAATATGTTTTTGAAAAATTTATGGCTCTACCTATTATTGATATTAACCCTGAAGATGATGCAATCACTGTCCAACAACGGATAAGTGCGACTCAACGTTCTACTTGGACTAGTGTGGTGGTAAATATTTTCCTCACTATTATTCAAATTATTACGGGTATATTTGCCCAATCACAGGCTTTAATCGCAGACGGAATTCATTCTATGTCTGATTTAGTAGCCGATTTTGTAGTCTTATTTGCTAGCCATCATGGTCAAAAAGATGCAGATGAAGACCATCCTTATGGTCATTACCGCTATGAAACCGCCGCCACTTTTGTATTGGGCGGACTATTATTGGCAGTAGGTATAGGGATGCTTTGGAGTGCCGGAAACAAATTATTAAACCCATCCACTATTGCCCCTGTACACATTATTGCCTTATGGGTTGCTCTTATTACCTTATTTGCTAAAGAGTTTTTGTTTAGGTATATGCTAAAAATAGCAAAAAGTGTGAAATCAAGTATGTTGGTTGCCAATGCTTGGCACGCAAGGTCTGATGCGGCCTCTTCTTTAGTGGTTTCTTTAGGTATTATAGGTAACTTATTAGGTTATTCTATTTTTGATCCTATTGCAGCTTTAATTGTTGGCTTAATGGTAATGAAAATGGGTTGGTCATTTAGCTGGGATGCCTTACATGACTTAATGGACAGAGGAGCTGACGACTTAGAGGTAAAAGCTATCCAACAGACCTTATTAAATGCTCCAGGTGTTGAAGATGTTCATGATGTGAGAACAAGGAAAATGGGAGATATGCTGATAGTAGATGCCCACATCGAAGTGAAAGCAGATATTACAGTAGAGGAAGGTCACAATATTGCAGTTGAAGCTAGACGCCAAGTTTTACAACGTCACCGTGTTTTGAATTTAATGACACACATTGACCCCTGGAAACGGCCAGATTTAGATCACGCTCCAATTCAATCCTAAACAACTTATACGTCATTATTCACAACTGTTTTTAAACACAGTTAATTAAAATAAAAGACTTATTTATCAATAATTTAATCTTAGCCACTGAAAGTTAGTTCAAAAACTTTATAAATGACTTGCTATTTTATCAATACTGTATAAAATAACACCATAGAGTTTTATAAAAAGGAGGCTCTTATGTTAACTTTGGTACAAAATAAAGCGAGTCCATCCATGACGGCAACGGGTAATTACACAGTTTGGACTATTTCCGAAATTGATGTGCATGAAAATATGGTGGTTTTAAGCAATAGCAATAATGCTGTATTACGCCGTTTTTCAGCCCCAAGTAAAATTATTTCTGCCCAAATTAATAATTTAGACCTAATAATGCAAACTGTTGACGGTTATGAATGGACGATACAAATTCCGACTGGTGCACGAAGAAGGCTAGCGACACGTACACCAAGTAAACAAAAATTTCGTTTTATCTAAATATTAGTCTACTTGTTCTTGGGCTAATACTTCAAATATTCTATTGGCTTGTATGGCGTCATCTTGCTGTATTTTATCTTTAAAAATCACAGCATCCATATTAATTTGTAATACGGCAATAGGGTTTTCTGTCCCTTCACCTGTTAAATAAGGAATAATCATAACACAATCATCTGATTCAATATCTTTAAATTGTGCAATTTCGCTAATCACATATAAAGCAGTTACTATTTCATAAATATTATCTGAGAATTCTAATAATGCAAATGTCCAAGTTTTTAACATTTCATCATAATGATTAATATACGGTTCTTGTGCCACGCTATTTTGTTCATTACAATAACTTTTAAGCCAATTCATTACCAATAATTCTTGGCTGCAGTTATCTTCAATATCATCTAAATAAACTTCAACCCCTTCATAGCGCTGTTGATCTAACCAAGCGTTTAGTCCTGGTAGCTCTATTGGCGAGGCAGTGGTATGTGTTAAATACGATTGTAATGCTTGTTTTGAAAGCTTAATTTTGAAATAGAGTTGTGAAATATCAGACATTTGAAATTAATTTTAAAATAGTCAATTAATATAAATTGTTTTATGGCTTTGTAGAGGCTGTTACGATTTCATTCAATAAAATCGCTCTTTTTGTGAACTGTTTTTTAATAATGAGGAGGTAGTTCAATTTTTGCAATACTATTTTCTTGCTTATTATCTGAATTATCTTGTTGCCTTAAATATTTAACTTCTTTTATTAATAAATCAATTTGTGTTTGTTGATGAATGACAACTATATCTAATTTATCAACAACGTCTTCTAAATAAGAACATTTTATTTGCAACTCTTCAATTTTTTCTTGTAAATAGTGATCTAACATTTAATATTTATCCTTTAACCAATTAAAAGTATTTTCTGTTAATTGCGAAGGTATATATTCAGCAGCTAAATACTGATCATAGCCCAACTCTTTAATTTTATTAAATATAAATCCCCAATTAAGCTCCCCTGTCCCCGGTTCATGACGACCAGGGTTATCGGCAAATTGAATATGACCTATTTGATGTATGTTTTTCCGAATAGTCTCTACTATATTGCCTTCACTTTTTTGGGCATGATAAATATCGTACTGAACCTTTAAGTTTTTAATGTTTAAATCTTGTACCAGCTGAAACGCTTGACTAGGCTTTGATAAATAAAATCCTGGTATATCGATTGTATTAATTGGTTCAATTAAAAGCTCTATGTCGAATCGTTTTAATTGCTTAGCAGCTATGATTAAATTCTCACAAAAGATTTCTTGGGTTTTTTCATCTGTGTTATTTTTTGCTTGAATACCTGATAAACAATTTAACTTTTTAACTCCTAGGGCATTCGCATATTCGATTGCCATTTCTAGGCCTTCTAAGAACTCTTGCTGACGTTCTTTTTGACAGGCTATCCCCCTATCCCCTGCTTGCCAGTTTCCTGCTGGTAGATTGTGTAGGATTAATTGTAGTTTTTGTTCATTTATTTCGTTCTTCAATTGATCAATACTTAAGCTATAAGGAAACTGTATCTCAACCAATTGAAAGCCATTTTTGTTGGCTAATTGAAAACGTTTAATGAGCTCGACTTCTGTGAACAACATCGATAAGTTGGCAGCAAATTTCATAATTTGTCGAAAAGTTAGTTTTAAAAGTTATTCTTTCTTATTTACTCTTCTTTTTTATATAAAAAATAGTAGTAGTAATAAGCAATTTTAGAAATGTGGATAAGTTATTTTTTTTTAATAAAATCAAATACTTATGTTTAATTTAAACCTGTGGTTAAGTGTCATAAATAAGTCACAACAAGTTTTAACAAAGCTATCTTTGCATTTTAGGTTGTTTGTAACTCTTTGTTTTTAGCTTTTTTATACACAGGGTTGTGCCCTCAATATTACTAAGTTATTCAAGGTGAGTAGAAAGATAATTTGAATTGCTAGCGTTTCATCTTTAGAATCTATCGTTATGAATTTACCAATACCACACTCCATTACCTCTGTATCGTCTGACTGTTTAGCTGCTTTTCAAAATCGATTTGGCGCACAGTTTTCTGTTGCTATGGCTGTTAGAGAACAACACGGCCGAGATGAATCGGCATTTTCTGTTCCCCCTCCAGAGGCCGTTTTATTTGCACAATCAACTCAAGATGTGAGTGATGCTTTAGCCTTGGCTCATAAGTTTAATTGGCCTGTAATTGCGTTTGGCGTTGGTTCATCACTTGAGGGTCATTTATTAGCGGTAAAAGGTGGTTTAAGCCTTGATGTAAGCCGTATGAATCAGATTCTGGCAATCAATTCAGAAGATTTAACAGTAACGGTACAGCCTGGTGTTACTAGGCATCAGTTAAATGACTTTATTAAAAGTGAAGGTTTGTTTTTTCCAATTGACCCAGGTGCCAATGCTACTTTAGGCGGAATGTGTGCCACTAGAGCGAGTGGAACCAATGCGGTGCGTTATGGCACCATGCGTGAGAATGTTTTAGCTCTAGAGGTGGTTTTAGCGACTGGAGAAGTCATTAGAACTGGCACAAAAGCTAAAAAAAGTAGTGCAGGTTACGATTTAACTCGTTTAATGGTAGGTAGTGAGGGAACTTTGGGTGTAATGACTGAAATTACCCTCAAGGTGTATCCGCTTCCAGATGCAATTAATGCTGCAGTCTGTTTATTTCCAAGCTTGTCTGATGCAGTTAATACGACTATAGCCCTAATTCAAATGGGCGTACCTATCGCCCGTTGTGAATTACTGGATAAAAATACAGTTAAAATTGTCAATAAACACTCACATTTAAATTTGCCCGATGGTGATATGTTGTTAATGGAGTTTCATGGCTCCCCTACTTCGGTTCAAGAGCAAATTGAAATGGTACAGGAAATTGCTAATCAATATTTAGCCATTTCTTTTCAGTGGGCTTCTACCCCAGAAGCAAGAACTCAACTTTGGACGGCTAGGCATAATGCCTATTTTGCAGGAGTTCAATCACGTCCTGGTTGCCGAGTTATTACTACTGATTGCTGCGTTCCTATTTCTAAGTTAGCAGATGCCTTGTTAATATCTGTCGAAGAAGCCCAACTTTCTGCAATTCCTTATTTTTTAGTAGGCCATGTCGGTGATGGTAATTTCCATTTGGGTTATTTAATCGATCCCAATGACGATGATGAAAGAGCTCGTGCAGAAGCTTTAAATCACAAGGTGGTTACTCGTGCGCTAAGTTTAGGCGGTACTTGTACAGGAGAGCATGGCATTGGCCTGCATAAAATGGATTTTTTAAAGTCCGAAACTGGATTGGGCGCAGTCAATGTGATGCGTTTAATTAAAAATGCCTTAGACCCTAAAAATATTCTGAACCCAGGTAAGATTTTTAATGAGTTATAAGGGGTCTTAACTGGCATTGAGTTGCCGATTAACTCTGGTGAGTTGATAAGGGCTTGGATTTCGACCAAGCCCTTTTTTTAAGATTGTGCTAATGGCGTGATGATTTGAGTAACACTAAGCTAAGCTACTTTATACTACTTTCAGGCATTGCACGACTTAACATGCAATGCCCCGCACTTTATTAAGAACGTGGTTTGATATTTTCTGGATCGTATAAAGCACCATAACCCACCGCTTCTACCTTGACAGGATAGATATCGTCAAAGTACTGAATTTGCAACTCACGTCCAACTTGACAGTACTCATACGGCAAATAGGCCAGTGCAATGTTTTTGCCAATGGAAGGACCGTAAGCGATGCTAGTGGTGTACGAGCGACGACCTTCGCTATCTATTAGCGTTTGGCCGGTTGCAGGATCCATTACCGGCAAATTGCCTAGCGGGTAACGTGCTACACCTGTACTGTCGATATTGCTAATCATGGTGAGAGTACACAACATGGCTGGCTGATGCGCACGCTCGCGGAATTTGAGGTGTGCTTCTTTGCCATGGAAATCGGCAGCTTTGACTTTTGGTCTTGCCAAATCGCATTCCATCAGGTTGTACTCTGTGAGCAAGTCGCCATTTTGAAGACGTAGGCTTTTCTCCATACGACGAGTGTTGGCATAGGTTTCGACACCCACAGGGGTCACACCTAATTCTGCAAATGCGTCCCACAAGGCCAAACCATCTTCATATTTGAAGTGCAACTCCCAGCCCTGCTCGCCAACGTAAGAAATACGGAAAGCTAGTACTGGCACGCCCTTGATGGTTAAGTTGCGTAGTGCAGCAAAAGGGAAGTTTTCGTGACTCCAGCTTTCAGGCTCGTCGGCAATTTTTTGTACGGTGGCTCTTGCATTAGGACCCCATACCCCTAAACAACCAAATTGTGTGGTGGTGTCGGTTATCGTGACGTTAGCACCACGGTCTTGCGCCATACGGCGAACCCAAGTAAGGTCACGGTGACCCGCATCGGCACCGTCAATCACACGGTAATGATCTTGAGCTAAACGTAAAACTGTTAAGTCTGCACGCACTCCGCCTTTAGCATCTAGGAAATGGGTATAAATACCTTTGCCTACAGGTGTATCTCCTCCTACTTTTGCAACACAAATGTACTCGAGTAAGTCAGCTGCATCTGGCCCAACAACATCAAACTCAGCAAAGTGAGAGACGTTGATCATGCCTACATCTTCAGACATTTTTAAATGCTCGGCATTCGAGACGCGCCAGAAATGGCGGTTATCCCATTCGTTGGCACGGACAGGTACTTTATCGCCATACACATCTAGTAGGTGTTCATTACTGGCGTAACCGTGAGCACGTTCCCAACCAGCCAGTTCCATAAAGTAGGCACCTAGTGCTTTTTCACGTTCGTAGAAAGGGCTTTTAAAAATACCACGTGATGCGCTATAGGGTTCCCTGTTATGTACAGGTGGGTTGTAAATTTTGAAAGCACCTTCATAGCAGCGGTCGTGAATGTACTTCTCATCTTGTTGGAATGGGTAGTAACGGGCTACATCAATACGTGCATGATCAATATGGGTATAGCCGTCTGTCATCCAATCAGCCAAGAGTTTGCCGAAACCTGGGCCGTCCTTAACCCAAATGGCTTCAGCGTACCAAAGGCCACGCACTTTTGCGGACTCACCAATTGATGGATTACCATCGGTTGTGACTTGCAACAAACCATTAAAGGAGTGTTTCTCGTCATAGCCTAACTCACTCAAAATAGGTGTTAATTCCATGGCACGCTCGAGAGGCTCCATGATTTGTTCTAGTTCGAGGTCACGTTGGGATGGAGATAAACGTGCTTGTTCTTTTTCTAATAAATCACGTGGATGGCACATACGTGGGTTTTTCTCTTCATAATAACCCCACTCAATCTGACCACCCTCTGGTGTAGTTGGGTCCCCTGTGTCACGCAAGTAAGCAGAGTTACCTTGGTCGCGTAACAATGGGTAGCCAATGTCTTTTCCTGTACCGGCAAATTCAAGATATGGTTTAAAGAAGGTTAATGGATGGTCAACTGGCATAATTGGCAGGTCTTCTCCTGCCATCCCAGCAATTAATCGTCCCCATAGGCCAGCGCACACCACAACATAGTCTGCTGCGATATAACCTTTGGTGGTTTCTACACCTTGGATACGACCGTTTTCAATTTTTAAACCGGTACAAGCGGTATTGGCAAAAGACTGCAATTTACCTGTTGCTACTGCAGCGTCTACTAATTCGCCAGCCACCATTTGTGAACGTGGCTTGACTAGGCCTGCATCTGGATCCCATAGTGCGCCTTGAATCATGCTTTCTTCTAAAAGCGGGAATTTTTCTTTTGCTTGCGCAGGAGTGATCATCTCTACGCGATTACCAAATGCCTTGCCAGAAGCCACGCGGCGTTTGAGTTCTACCATACGCTCGTCATCACCTACACGGGCTACTTCGATACCACCAATCCGCTCATAACGACCCATTTTGTCGTAAAAATCAATGCTGTATTTGGTGGTGAAGATGGTGAGCTGATCATGCATCGTGTTGAAGCAAAAATCAGAGGCATGTGCGGTTGATCCGACATCGGTAGGAACAGCGGATTTGTCGATGCCCACAATATCATCCCAACCGCGTTCAATAAGGTGATGTGCAACTGAGGCACCGACAATGCCTCCTAGACCAATAATAACAACTTTAGCACGATCTGGAAATTTGGCCATGTCGTTTTTGCTTTCTAAAGAATTGATAAATGAAAGGGAAATTTTAGCTTATGAGATGTAGTGTAAGTTTCGCCATTTAATTTAATTTGTTAATTGCGACTGTGCGTTAGGCAAACACGCCATAAGAAAGAGCACTCATGTTTTGATAGCGACGGATGATGCTAGTTTCTGTTGAGTTTTAGTGAATCGTAAGCTACCATTAAAAACTATCTGCTAAATCTAATCTCAAACTTAGATCTTTTAAGTGAATTTTTTAAACCAAAAGAGTCTTAATATCTGCTCTTTTGCTTCTATCGCTAATTAATTTTCAGGGGTTCCTTCTGTGCTTGGTTTTTCTGTAAAGGATTCTGGTTTGCTTGGAAGAGCTTGAATTTCAACTTCCCCCACTCCCTTAGGTAATAAACCGATTGCCTGAGCCGTAGCTTTGCTTAAATCAATTATTCGACCTTTTACATAAGGCCCTCTGTCGGTGACTTGTGCAAACACACTTTGACCTGTTTCAACTAGAGTAATTTTGACCCAGCTGTTGAAGGGTAAACTGGGGTGTGCCACGCTCAGCTCATACATATTGAACTTTTTGCCAGAGGCGGTTTTTCTACCATGAAATTTATTTCCATACCAACTTGCTAAGCCTTTTTCGTTGGATTTGGTATTATCATTTAAATTCGTTTTAAGCGTAGCCTCTCCTTCTGTTGCCTGTTGGCTTAATGGGTCATTAAGTGAGTAGCTTTCATTGTGAGGGATATGAATATAAGCATTAAAGTGTTCCATACTTACAAACTCTGCATCTTTGGCTTGTAAGCTAGGGTTTTCAGCATACACAGTGGATAACTGAAAGCTTGATAAAACCAAAATGATAAAGCTTGTCGATAGTCGCATTATTCGAGTTTTGAATGATTTAGTTATTTTTTCGAAGTCGTTCGATGAGGCCATTTAATTCATCAAGTGAGCCAAAACTAATAATGGTTTCACCTTGTTGCTCGACTACGCCATGACGTTTCACTTTTTTCTTCAAGTTGATTTGTACCTGCGCACCTAATAGGTCTGAGAGTTCCTCTTCTACTAAAACAATATCTCGCTCTTTTGCTGGTTTTACTTTAAAGCCTTTATCTGCTTTATCTAGACCTATGTTTTTCACTAGGCTTTCGGTTTCGCGAACGGATAGTTTTTTGGCCACAATTTGGTTAGCTGCATTAATCTGTTTAGCTTTTTCAAGAGCCAATAGGGCTCTAGCATGCCCCATATCAATGTCTCCTGCCATTAACATGGTTTGTACGGGCTCTGCTAAATTAATTAAGCGTAATAAATTGGAGCAAGCACTTCTAGACCGCCCTACTGCTTGAGCTGCTTCATCATGGGTGAGTTCAAACTCTTTTATCAGTCTTTGAATACCTAAGGCCTCTTCAAGTGGGTTGAGGTCTTCGCGTTGAATGTTTTCAATTAAAGCCATTGCGGCTGCAGCCTCATCTGCAACATCTCGTACTAAAACCGGTACTTGATCTAAACCCGCAATTCTTGCCGCCCTAAAACGCCTCTCGCCAGCAATAATTTCGTATAAACCTTGATGAGGACCTTGGCTCAGTTGGCGTACCAAAATAGGCTGCATAATGCCTTGTGCTTTAATTGATTCAGCTAGTTCATAAAGCGCTCCTTCGTCCATTTGTGTCCGAGGCTGATACTGTCCAGCAATCATTTGCTCTAGCTTTAAGCTATGGGGTTGATCGAGATTGATTTCGTTGCGGCTCTCGTTAGTTTCACTGACGGTGGGTCCTAATAAAGCTTCTAGTCCGCGACCTAAACCTTTTGGTCTTTTTGTTGCCATTTAATATTTCTGTGTTAAGGATTGGTTTTAATAGTACAGGCTTCTAAAGTCTATACTTTTTGCTATGTTAAATATATTAAATGCACATCACTAATGATGGCATGTGTTAACTAAAAAGTGAGTATTTGAAATATTGAAGAAATGGCTACCAATATTTTTTAGCTAGCCATTGAGGATTGTATAAAACAATAAAATCAGTCATTGAAGTCCGGCTAAGAAAGTTACTAAATCCAAGCATGGGATACCTTTAGTAACTGATTATTTTAAATAATGCGTTTGACCATTTCAGTGGCGAACTCCATATAAGCTTGGCTTCCCTTTGCTTGTGGATCAAAAGTAACACCAGGCTGTCCATAACTTGGTGCTTCTGCCAATCGCACATTTCGTGGAATCACTGTATCAAATACCTTGTTCCCAAAGTGATCTTTTAGTTGATTCGATACTTGAACTTGTAAAGTAATTCTGGGGTCGTACATTACTCTTAATAAACCAATAATGGACAATTCTTTATTAAGATTGGCGTGTACTTGTTTAATGGTGTTTACCAAGTCGGTTAGACCTTCCAATGCAAAATATTCGCATTGCATTGGTACAATCACACCATTGGCTGCACATAAACCATTTAACGTTAACATAGATAAACTAGGTGGGCAGTCAATCAGCACAAAGTCATAATCATCTTTTACTGCACGCAATGCTTTTTTGAGTCGCATTTCGCGGCGTTCTAAATGTACTAATTCGACTTCTGCACCAGCTAATTCTCGGTTGGCGCCCAGTACATCATAACCACACAATTCGCTTCGAATTTTAGTTTCTTTAATGCTGGCTGATTCAAGTAACACATCATAAACAGTGAGTTTCATATTGCGCTTGTCAATATTAGAGCCCATTGTGGCGTTACCCTGTGGGTCTAAGTCCACCATTAAAACCCGTTTGCCAACTTTGGTTAAACCAGCTGCCAAATTAACTGTGGTAGTTGTTTTACCTACCCCACCCTTTTGATTGGCGACACAAAATATTTTAGCCATAATTATTTTAGATTTTTGAGAAAGCCAATTTCAGACCAAAACCAACCAAAAATAAACCTGCAATTTTTTGCAAAAAAGAGCTTACTTTTTGATTAGAACGAATTTTTTCTGCTAAAAAGTGGGTGATCATGACTACAACAAAACAGTAGATAAAAGCTAAGATAGCAACAGTTGCTGCCATAACAGCAAAGGTAATAAAACCTAAATGAGTCTGTGGATTGATAAATAAGGGGAAAAAGGCTAAATAAAATACAACCGCTTTGGGATTAAAAAGTGTAATTACCAAAGCCTGTTTAAAATACTGACCAGGTTTAATGTTCAAAATTGGTTTGTCACCTGGTTTAGCCATAATCATTTTGGCTCCTAACCAGACTAAATAGGCCGCTCCTACCCATTGAATTATCACTAATGCACCCGCGTAGGCCTTTAAAATTGAGGCAACGCCTGCAACGGTAATCCACAAAAGCACTTGGTCTCCGGCAATCACTCCAAGGGTTGCCATCATCCCACCTAAAACGCCACCTTTTGCAGTAGATGTCATAATGGCTAAATTGCCTGGACCTGGAATAATCAATAATAAAATAAAGGCGGTTACAAAAGCACCGTATTCGCTAATGCCAAAAAAGTGGGTCATAAAAGTGTACTTTTTATTTTGTTAAGAATAGATTAGGTTTACCTAGCTACATGTTTCACGTGAAACATTTACCAAGAGCTAATTATTTACAACTCGCCCTTTTTTTAATTCTAACAAAGACCCTATTCAATTGGCTTATGCAATCTTGTTATTTCTGTCATTTCATTCACTTTGTTTCACGTGAAACACAGAAAGGTGCTGAATACTAATTTAAGTCGATTTTTTTAAAACTACAACGCATCTGTCTGCGTCTAATAAAGGTACTATTATTTTTTGATGGGTGTGAACATAAACTTCTTTTGCCAAAGCGCTAATCTCATCGTCTGGGTACTTACCCTTTAATGCAAACCACAATCCTGTGTCTTGTTTCACATGAGACATAGTTAAGTTAGTAAAGTCAGCTAAAGATGCAAATGCTCGGCTACACACCACATCAAAGCTTTGGGTTTTGTATTGCTCTACTCTAGAGTGAATACCGTGCAAGTTTTTTAATCCTAAACTGAGTGAGGCTTGGGTAATAAATGCGGCCTTTTTAGCGACTGTATCCACACAGGTCACATCAATCTGGGGACACATAATTGCAATAACAGTTCCCGGTAAGCCCGCACCAGAGCCCACATCCATAAGACGAATGGCTTGATTTTGTGTGTTCTCAAGAAGGTAAGGAATAACTGCTAGGCTATCTAACAAATGATGGCTTAGCATTTCATGAGGGTCTTTAATGGCAGTAAGGTTGTACACCTTGTTCCACTGTGAAATTAAACTTTGATATTTTAGTAACAAAGTAATTTGTTGTGAGCTAGCATTTAAGCCAATTTCTTCAATACCTTTAATCAGTAATGTTTGAAGTTCTGAGGTGTTCATACTAGATCCTTGCTAGTGGATTGAGCCTCGGTTGAGTCAATTTTCTGATTTTTCAATCCTAATTTATACCCCGATTTTTTTAAGTGTACTAATAATAAAGAAACGGCAGCGGGTGTAATGCCTGATATTCTTGAGGCAAGCCCTAAAGTTTCTGGGCGTTGTGCACTGAGTTTTTGCCTTACTTCAATACTTAAAGCCGTTACCTTCATATAGTCTAGTTCTGCTGGAAGTTTGAGTTTTTCGTAATAACTACTTCTATTTACCTCTTCAATTTGCTTATCAATATACCCCGAGTATTTGGCGGTAATTTCAATTTGTTCAATAATTGAGTCAACAAAATGTTTTTCTTTTTCGGTAGTTGTTTCAGTTGCTTGGCTTAATTCTGGGTTAATAAACTTAGCTTCTGCAATGCCTAACAAAGCATAATAGCCAATATTAGGACGACGAAGTAATTCATAAAGACTGTATTCATGTTCCAAGGCTTTGCCTAAAACTCTTTCACTCTCAATAGATTGAATGGTTTTAGGGCTAATCCAAGTGTTTTTAAGGCGTTGTGTTTCACGTGAAACACTGTCACGCTTACGATTAAAAGCTGCCCAACGGGCATCATCAACTAAGCCGACCCTGCGACCAAACTCAGTTAAGCGCATATCTGCGTTATCTTCGCGTAATTGCAATCTAAACTCGGCACGGCTAGTAAACATACGATAGGGTTCCGTTACGCCTTTGCTAATTAAGTCATCTACCAACACACCCAAATAGGCCTGGTCGCGTGAAGGTAACCAGCTTTCTTGTTCTTTACACATTAAGCCAGCATTCAAACCAGCAAACAAACCTTGAGCCCCTGCCTCTTCATAGCCGGTGGTGCCGTTGATTTGACCGGCAAAAAATAATCCGCTAATTGAGCGAGTTTCGAAATTGGTTTTTAGCGCACGAGGGTCAAAATAATCATATTCAATGGCATACCCGGGGCGCAAAATATGCGCATTTTCTAAACCCTTCATACTACGTACCAATTCATATTGAATATCAAATGGCAAACTAGTAGAAATACCATTAGGATAATATTCGTGAGTCGTAAGTCCTTCTGGTTCTAGAAAAATTTGATGACTCTCTTTGTCGGCAAAGCGATTAATTTTGTCTTCTACACTAGGGCAATAACGCGGGCCAACCCCTTCAATTTTGCCGGTAAACATAGGACTTCTATCGAAGCCACTTCTAATAATGTCATGGGTTTTTTCATTCGTGTGAGTAATCCAGCATGGTACTTGCTTGGGGTGCATACTTGCCAAACCCATAAAACTAAAGACTGGCATATTGGGGCTTTGGCCACCAGCCATGCCATCTCCGGCTTGTTCTTGGCACTTAGAAAAATCAATACTTCTGCCATCAATTCTAGGGGGTGTACCTGTTTTGAGGCGTCCTTGTGGTAATTGCAACTCTTTTAAACGGCTACTTAAAGTAACAGCTGGTGGATCACCTGCTCTGCCGGCTGCATAATTATTAAGACCGACATGTATTTTGCCATCTAAAAAAGTACCAGCGGTCAAGACCACTGCCCTTGCTAAAAATTGCACACCAATTTGAGTCACAACACCTTTCACCTTGTCGCCTTCAACCAAAATATCATCAACCGATTGTTGAAATAAGTCGAGGTTGGCTTGGTTTTCAAGACGATGACGAATCGCTGCTTTGTACAAAATTCTATCGGCTTGGGCTCTAGTAGCTCTAACCGCAGGTCCTTTAGAACTATTTAAAATTCTAAATTGAATACCTGATTCGTCGGTCGCTATCGCCATCGCTCCACCTAAGGCATCTATCTCTCGTACCAAATGGCCTTTGCCAATACCACCAATTGAGGGGTTGCAACTCATTTGGCCAAGGGTTTCGATGTTGTGAGTAAGTAAAAGAGTTTTACAGCCCATTCTGGCACTAGCCAAAGCTGCTTCGGTACCAGCATGGCCACCACCCACCACAATCACGTCATAGTGTTTAGGATAAATCATTTTGTATTTCTTTCGGTAAGGACTCTTGCCTAAAGCAAGTCCAATTATTTATGTAAAGCTTTCGAATAGAAAGCATTTTAATTTGTAAAGCCTAGCTTTGTTTTTAAAATCTAAGAGTCGCCATATAAAAAAAGCTTTTGCTATTCATTACAAGAATAACAAGCACGGCAAATTAAATCCAAGGAGCGAGAACTTCTTTTTTTAGTTGCTGTTGATGCTGTTGGTAGTTAGGTAATATTTGCTCGACAGTATCCCAAAATTCGGGACTGTGATCCATGACTCGTAAGTGAGCTAATTCATGTACCACCACATAGTCAATTATGCTAGGATTAAAATGTATTAAGCGCCAATGTAATCGAATTGAACCATCTGACTTGGCGCTGCCCCATCTACCGCCCGCATTACTTAATTTTAACTGTTTCCAGTGCACACCTAACAAAGGGGCAAAATGATTTAATCTTTGAGTAAAAAAATCAAGTGCTTGAGCCATTAACCACGATTGTGCACAATCTTTAATTTGTTGAGGGTTGGCATGCACAGGCAAGTGTAAATATAAATTACCTTGCTGTAATTGTGCTTTGCCTTGTGCTTTCAGTCGCTTAACATGATGAGTAGAATCGAGCTGAATAAAAATCACATTACCTAAAAAATCAATAGGCGATCCAATTTGCCAGACAATTTGTTTTTGAACCCTGCTTTGTGCTTTTTGTTGCATTTCTGTGAGTTTGCGAAGTATCCAAATACTTTTGCTGTGCAAGGCATTTTCAATTTCAAATAAGCCAATTTGCCGAGGCGCTTTTACTCTCAGGCCCGTTTCATCAATCATAAACCCTATCGATTTACGATGTCCTCGTTCTAACAAATAGGCTATTTCAATGGGGCCAGTTTTGGCTCCTATTAAAGTAATCCATTGATTAGCTAGCGGGTGAAGTAATAATTGATTAGTGGGAGGTAGGAAAATTGAATCGGCAGAGAAGGGTGTCGTTTCCTGGAAGTCCATTTCAACATCTGGGGCTACTTTGTTTTTTGGTAAATTAAAATCTTCAAAAACAGGTAAGCTGCGCAACTTAGTTGGAGCTGGATGTGTAGCCTCATTTGTTTTTTGATGAAAGCTTGTATTTTTCTGCTTGGGTGGTAGGTGGCTTCTTAGGCGAAGGTTTTCATTATTATCAAAAATGGGAACGTGGCGATTAGTCGTCTGACTATGGGGCAAGTTGCCTTTGTTCAATGTTTGGTCTGCAGCCGTAGATGCAGAAAACAAATCAAAGGCAGTTTGCAACCATTTATTCATGATTTAGCCTTGTGTGAAATAGGCCTCGGGATCAAGGCGCTGCATCTCAGCCTCAATCCAAGTTTTCACTTCTAGCATTAACTCGGCCGATGTTTTTCCATAGGGGCTAATCGCTGGTCCAATAGAAACTTGAATTAAACCCGGCTTTTTAATAAAGGCTTTGCGTGGCCAACATTTGGCAGCTGTCACGGCAATTGGAATAACGGGTACTCCGGTGGCAATGGCAAGGCGTGTGCCACCCTCTTTGTAAACGCCAGCTTGCCCACGTTCAATTCGTGTGCCTTCTGGAAACATAATGACCCAGGTACCTTTGGCTAACAGTCGCTTGCCTTGTTCTACAATTTTATTAAAAGCTTGGGCTTTTAAGCTACGGTCAATATGAATCATATCCATACATGCCATCGACCAACCAAAAAATGGAATAGCCAAAAGTTCCTTCTTAAACACATAGGCCAAGGGATGAGGCATTAAACCAGGCATGGCAAAAGTCTCCCAAACCGATTGATGTTTAACCAGTAAAATCGCACCGTCAGTTGCACCTTGCGGCAGATTTTCGTATCCTGTTACTTCATAACGGATGCCCATAATTAAACGGGCGGCCCGAGTACTAAGGGTCAGCCAACCGGTTGCCACCTTATAAACCCATTCAGGACGCCTAAATAAGGCAGAAATCATGACAACCGTAGCCCAAGGAATCACGGTAATGATCATGAATAAAAAATGCAGGCAAGAACGAATAAAATTCATAAGAGCAACAAAGGTAAAAGCATTAGTTTAATCAAAAACAGGTAATTGAAGAACATAGTCGGCAAATTCCGACAAGTCCTTGTGAATTAACGTTCTAGAGGGGAATCCGTCAATCGGCAGTTTATCAAGCAACGCTTGACCATTGCCAGTTTTCACCAGGTGTACTTGGCAACCTGCAGCATCAGCGGCTTGTAAATCCCTAAGACTGTCGCCCACAGCGTGTACCAAAGAGGCATCAGCACCGGTGCGCTCCATAATATCTAAGAACATACCGGGCAAAGGTTTACGACAGTTGCAATTATCATCGGGAGTATGAGGACAAAAGAAAATAGCATCAATTTTGCCACCTACTTGCGCTAAAGAGCTGTGTAGCTTGTCATGCATCGCATTGAGTGCAGACATATCAAAATGACCTCTGCCTAAACCAGATTGATTACTCACCACCATAATATGCCAACCCGCTTGGTTTAAGCGCGCAATGGATTCAAGCGCACCTGGCAAAGCCTGCCATTCATCAGCGGTTTTTACAAAATCTTTGCGGTCAACATTGATAGTGCCGTCTCGGTCGAGGATGATTAATTTAAACTCTGATTTAGACATAAGATTAGCTCGCTAATTTAGACAAGTCAGCTACTCGATTCATCGCTTGATGTAGGCTTGTTAATAAGCCTAAACGATTTAAACGCAAATCAAGTTCTGGTGCGTTGACCATGACGTCATCAAAAAAGGCATCAACAGGCCCTCTAAGGGCAGCTAATGATTGCAGACTCTGCGTGTAATCGCCTGCTTCAAATTTTTGATTGGCTTCGGTGGCACATACTTTCATCGCTTCAAAAAGTGCAATCTCGGCTACTTCTTTTAACAATTGATCAGACACATGGCCATCAACTGCATCTACTTTTTTCAAGATATTGCCAATTCGTTTGTTGGCTGCAGCCAAGGCCGATGCTTCAGGTAATGCTGCAAAAGCACGAACCGCTTCTAGGCGTTGTGAAACCTCACCTAAACGTTTAGGTTGTAGGGCTAAGACAGCATCTACTTCTTGGGCGCTAAAACCTTGTTCGCGCAAACTACCTGATAATCGATCATAAATATAAGCACTTAAGGCGTCGAGTACCGGAACGGGCCTTAAAGCCTCTGGGAAGGCATTAATGGCCAACTCCAATAGTTCGTTTAAGCCTAATGGTAAATTGCGCTCAGAGAGCATTCTAATCACACCTAAGGCATGGCGACGCAATGCAAACGGATCTTTATCGCCTGTGGGCAAATTGCCAATGCCAAACATACCCACCAAGGTTTCTAATTTGTCGGCCAAAGCTAATACCAAGCCTGTGGGGTTACGGGGTAAATCGTCACCAGCAAAACGCGGTTTGTAATGGTCTTCAATAGCGTCCGCAATTTCAGTGCTAAGGCCATCGTTAAGAGCGTAATAACGACCCATAACACCTTGTAGCTCTGGGAACTCACCCACCATATCGGTGACTAAATCGGCTTTGGCTAACTCTGCTGCTTGGTCGGCGCTTAAAGACAAACTAGCACCGCCGAGTTTTTCGCCAATCGCCGCAGCAATACTTCGCACGCGTAAAATTCTGTCGCCTTGGCTACCTAGTTTATTATGGTAAACCACTTTGCCTAAAGCCTCTACCCTAGAGGCAAGTGTTTTCTTGCGATCTTGGTCAAAGAAAAATTTTGCATCAGCTAACCTAGGACGCACTACTCTTTCATTACCACCAATAACATCAGATGGGTCAGCCGGTGAAATATTGCTCACAATTAAAAATTGGTGACTCAGCGATCCATCTTGATTGAGGAGTGGAAAATACTTTTGATTAGCCTTCATGGTCAAAATCAAACACTCTTGTGGCACTTCTAAAAATTCTTTTTCAAATGAGCAGATCATGACATTGGGGCGTTCTACCAAACCCGTTACTTCATCTAATAAAGCATCGTCGTCAATCGCTTTAACGCCATTGCCAATACTCTGTGCTGCCACTTGCAGTTGTTGGACAATCGTTTCCCGACGATCCGCAAAACTAGCTATTACTGCGCCCTGCTCTCTTAGCGTAGCTGCGTAAGAGTCAGCATTGGCAATTGAAATAGTTGCTTGAAGTGACTCAAAACGATGACCTGTCGTGGTACGTCCACTATTCAGACCCAAGGCTTTTACCTCAATTACATCGGCGCCATGAAGGGCGATAAGGCTATGTGCGGGTCTAACAAAATGCACACTTGACCAACCAGGTAATTCGCAGTCGCGCTCAAGTTGATAACTCATGACCTTAGGAATAGGTAATTTTGCAATCGCTTCATTCAGGGCTTTTTGTAGGCCTTCGGTTAAGGTAGCACCTGTTACGATGCTGTCGTAAAACAAAGCTTGTGCTTTGCCATCAGGAATGCGTTTTAATTGGGCTACTGCACTAGCGTCAGCACCTAATGCGTGAAGACGCTTCAGTAATGCGGGAGTAGCCTGCCCCTCTGCATCGAGGCCCACTGCAACAGGCATTAGTTTTTGTGAAACTAATTTGTTCGCCGCCTGTGCTACAACGCCAGTCACATGCGACGCTAAACGTCGTGGTGAAGCATATGCAGTTGCCACACTGCTATCTTGGCATAAGCCTTGTGCTTTTAATTGATCAAATAAAACTTGGGTAAAAGCGTCACCTAATTTTTTAAGTGCTTTAGGTGGTAACTCTTCTACAAAGAGCTCAATAAGTAAATTCTGGCTAGACATAAATATAAAAATATAAATTGGATGAAGTGGGTAAAAACGAATTAAAAAAGCAAATTTTTATTTTGATTTTTGTGGTGTTTGCAAAGTTTCAATCCATTCTTTGGGAGCCATAGGAAAGCCTAAACGCTCGCGACTTTCGTAATAGCTTTGCGCTACACTTCTCGCTAAATTACGAATTTTTCCCATGTAAGCTGCTCGTTCGGTAACACTAATTGCACCACGTGCATCTAATAAATTAAAACTATGAGCCGCCTTTAATACTTGTTCATAGGCAGGTAGAGCCAGTTGCACTTCAATTAAATGTTTGGCTTGTTTTTCATGGGCATTGAACGCGGTTAATAAAAAATCCACATCGCTGTGTTCAAAGTTATAGGTCGATTGCTCACGTTCATTTTGCAAATAGACATCGCCGTAAGTCATGTCAGCAGTCCATTGCAAGTTATAGACGTTATCTACACCTTGTAAATACATCGCTAGTCGTTCTAAACCGTAGGTAATCTCACCTGTAACGGGTTTGCAATCAATACCGCCCACCTGCTGAAAATAAGTGAACTGGGTCACTTCCATACCGTTAAGCCACACTTCCCAGCCTAAGCCCCAAGCACCTAATGTAGGATTTTCCCAGTCATCTTCCACAAAGCGGACATCATTTTTTTTCAGGTCAAAACCGAGTGCTTCAAGCGATCCCAAATACAAATCAAGCATATTGCTAGGGGCGGGCTTCATCACTACCTGGTATTGATAATAATGTTGCAAGCGATTAGGATTTTCACCATAGCGACCGTCTTTGGGGCGGCGACTTGGTTGAACATAAGCCGCCTT